>NZ_MKAQ01000006.1:0-7442 GCF_001764435.1 Campylobacter sp. BCW_4319
GCACCAACATATACTCCCTATTATTTCTTTCAAGAAATTCAATAACTTCTTTATGAACTACCGAAGCTAGGATAAACAAAATTCCTTTATCAAATTCTTTAAAATCGTTGTCAAAACACTTAGAAACTATATCATCTCTTTCTAACATGCAAACATAATCAGGCTTAATATTGTGTTTTGCTAAAATAGGATAAGCGCTATCTGCACAAAAAATCGTAGCTTTATTTGCGTATTGTTTTAATAAAGGAAGTTGTTTAGTAAGACTTGGTCCTGTAGAAACAATGATGGCATTTTTAACTTTTCTTTTTCTTTTTTTTAAAAAATCCTGAAAAATACCATGACTTAAAAGTTTTGGAATATTATTTAAAGTATGTTTTATCCCAATTATAGAATCATAAGGGTCGTTACCTTTATTTAATACTACGTATTTAATAGTTTCCATAAGTTTATAATTCAAATTTTTTATTTTTTGAGTATAAAATTTTTCATAAAAATTATTATGAATATATAAATTAAAAATTTTCACACTTTTTTGAATATTTTCATATATAAACAGAGTTGTTAACTGGGCTGTTGTTACTTCTGGAGTATAAAATAAAATTAATTTTTCGTTCTTTAACTCTTTACTGAAATCAAACAAATGAAAAGCAAGAGCTAAAATTTCAAGTTCATCTTCAAAAACTATGATGTGTTTATGGTTTTTATTCTCACATAAAGCTTTATAAAACATACCATTTCCAAAACCGTAAAAAAATAATACAGGATATTTTTCATACTCGCTTTTAAAAAGGGTTAAGCTTTCTAAAAGTTCTTGATTGGGATTTTTATAAAGTGCGATATCATCTTTTATAAAATTAATTCCATTTTCATTTTGCAGTATTTTAAAATCAATTTTTTCTAAACTACGCAGTTTATAGGCTAAGATTTGATCAACTTCAAATAAAGCTCGGGTATTTTTTAAAAAAAGATCTTTATTCATCTAAAATCACTTTCTTTTAAAGCATCGCCAAATTTTATATCTTTAGTAGCTTTTTTTTCTAAAAGCTCTTGATAAAATTTAGGATGTAGTCCAAAAGAAGGACGCACGGATTTTACATTTTCTTCGCTGAACATTTCACCTTTTTTGATATCCTTACTTGCATATAAGCTTCTTGCAAAAACACGGTTTTTAAGCGCCTTTTCATCTAGATCTAACTTACCATCGCCTAAAGCACTTTCAGCTTGTCTTACTGCATCTACCATAGCTTTAAATTCATCAAAATCAAGACTAAATTTACTGTCTTCACTTTCTATGTTTTTGTCTAACATAAAATGCTTTTCTATCATTCTAGCTCCAAGTGCTACTGCCATAACAGGGGCTAAAAAACCAAAGCTATGATCACTTAGTCCCACTTCAACATTAAATTTTTCTTTTAAACTTACTATGCCTTTTAAATTCATATCTTCTATGGCAGTAGGATAAGCCGAAGTGCATTTTAAAAAGATTAAATCAGGATTTTTTTCTTCTTTAAAAATTTCACAGATTTTAAAAAGTTCTTCTTCTGTAGCAATGCCCGTTGAAACGACAGTAGGTTTTTTTTCTTTGGCGATTAAACGCACGAAATTTTCATCATTAGCTTCAAAAGAAGCGATTTTATAGGCTATAGGATCAAAGCGTTTTAGAAATTCTAAATCTTCTTTGGCAAAAGGACTTGAAAAACAAAGTATGCCTTCATTTTGTGCGGTTTCAAAGATTTGAGAATGCCATTCATAAGGAGTTTTTGCGCTTTCGTAAAGCTCATAAAGTTTTCTTTTGTCCCAAAGTCCTCCTTTGATGATAAAATCTTCTTTGTCGCTATCTAAAGTAAGGCTGTTGGGGGTATAGGTTTGAATTTTTATCGCATCAGCACCTGCCTTTTTAGCAGCTTTTATGCTTTGAAGTGCCATTTCAAGACTTCCTGCGTGATTTGCACTAAGTTCTGCTATGATAAAAACTTTTTTATCGGTGTTAAAATTTCCTATTTGCATACTTTTCTTTCTTTGGTAAATTTCCTGACTAAAATGATATATAATTATATTATATATTTATTCAATTTATATATTAAATTATATAAATATTATGACTTTATTATGATTTTGCTTGGTTTCATTCAAAAAATGCGATAGGGATTTAAATCATAGAATTCATTCATTTTTTAATTTTTATATAATATAAATATATAAAATCATAAAGTAAAATTTAATTATAACGATATATATTTAAGACTAATTAAAGGAAATTTATGAAATTTTGTAAAAAATGTGTGATGCCAGATACTAAACCTGATTTACATTTTGATGAAGAAGGAATTTGCGATGCTTGTCGTTCTCAAGAAGCTAAAAATCAAAAAATCAATTGGCAAGAAAGAGAAAAAGAATTTTTTGAGCTTGTAAAAAAATACAAAAAACATCCTGTTTATGATTGTGTTATCGGAGTAAGTGGTGGAAAAGATTCTACTTTTCAAGTGGTTAAAATGCTTGAACTTGGACTTAATCCTTTGTGTGTGTGTTTTGAGCCTAGTGTACCTACGAAAATAGGGCGCAAAAATTTAGACAATTTAAATCATTTGGGCGTCGATTTGATCCATATCAAGCGTGATCCAAAAGTTTATCAAAAACTTGCCCGTGAAGCTTTTATAAGAACAGGGGATAATGAGTGGCAAAACCATTTGGGAATTTTTACTTCTGTTCCACGCATAGCGGTAAATTTTGGAGTGCCTTTGATCATCTGGGGAGAAAGTCCGCAGATAGAGTATGGCGGTCCTGCGAGTAGTAAAAATAAAAATATTTTAGGCAGAGAGTGGCTTGAAGAATTTGGCGGGCTTTTAGGAAATCGTGCTTCTGATATGCTTGGGGTAAATGGTATCGCTGAAAAAGATTTGTTTTTATATACTTATCCAAGTGATGAAGAACTTCAAAGAGTAGGGGTTACTGGGCTATTTTTAGGGTATTATTTTAAATGGGATTATAAAAAAATTCTTGAAATTTCTAAAAAATATGGTTTTTTAACTCTAGATCATCCTGTTGAGACTACTTATGAAAATTTTGAAAATTTAGATTGTTATTCTAATCATGTGCATGATTATTTAAAATACTGCAAATACGGCTTTGGTAGAGCAACGGATAATGCTTGTTTGGATATTCGTTTAGGTTATATCAGCCGTGAAGAAGGGGTGCGTTTGGTGCAAAAATATGATGGCAAGCCCCCTAAAAAGGCTATTAAAAAATACCTTGAATTCAGTGGTTTTAGCGAGGAAGAATTTCAAAAAATAGTAGATTCTTTTACCAATAAAAAAATTTTTAAACGTGATGAAAATGGCAAATTTATAAGAGATTATGATGGTTCTTTGGTAAGAAAAGACGAGTGTGTTTTAAAATGATAGCGCTCATTGATTACAAGGCGGGAAATTTAAACTCTGTTGCAAAGGCTTTTGAGAAAATAGGAGCTAAAAATTTTATAACTCAAGATCCAAAAGATTTGCAAAAAGCAGATAAATTGCTTTTACCTGGAGTGGGATCCTTTAAAGAAGCGATGAAAAATTTAAAAGAACTTGGTTTTATAGAAGCTTTAAAAGAGCAAGTTTTAGTACAAAAAAAACCTATTTTAGGCATTTGTTTAGGAATGCAGCTTTTTTTAGAAAGGGGCTATGAAGGTGGAGTTTGCGAAGGACTTGGTTTTATAGAAGGTGAAGTAGTCAAATTTGAAGAGGATTTAAATTTAAAAATCCCACACATGGGTTGGAATGAGCTTGAAATTTTAAAACAAGATCCTTTGTATCAAGGCATAGATAATAAGAGTGATTTTTATTTTGTGCATTCTTTTTATGTGAAATGCAAAGATGAGTTTGTAAGTGCTAAAGCACAATACGGACATAAATTTGTTGCATCTTTACAAAAAGATCATATTTTTGCTACACAATTTCACCCCGAAAAAAGTCAAAATTTAGGCTTAAAACTTTTAGAAAATTTTGCAAGGCTTTAAATGTTAAAAACTAGAATTATCCCTTGTGTTTTGTTAAAAAACGGACAACTTGTTAAAAGTATAGAATTTAAAGATTTTCGCACTATAGGGCATTTAACTTCAACAATGAGAATTTATAATGCACGCAATGTTGATGAGCTTATTATCTTAGATATAGATGCTTCAAAAAGTGGAGAAATAGATTTTGAAAGTATAGAAGATCTTGCTAAAGAATGTTTTATGCCTTTAACTATAGGTGGCGGGATAAAAACCCTTGAAGATATACAAAAGATTTTAAATTTAGGTGCGGATAAAATTTCTATCAATTCTAAGGCCTTAGAAGATATGGATTTTATAAGTAAAGCGGCTAATCGTTTTGGTTCTCAATGTATAGTTTGTTCTATAGATGTTAAAAGAAAAGGAGGGCAATTTTGTGTTTATGACAGGAGAAATTTACTTGAAAAAAGTCCTTTAGAACTTGCTTTAGAATATGAAAAAAAAGGAGCTGGAGAGCTTCTTTTGACTTCTGTGGATTTTGAAGGAAGGGCAAAGGGTTATGATTTAGAACTTTTAAAGATCTTTCAAAATAAACTTAAAATTCCTCTTATTATCAATGGAGGACTTAGCAATCCAAGTGATGGAGTTGAGGCTTTAAATTTGGGTGCTGATGCTTTAGCAGGGGCTTATATTTTTCATTTTTCTAAGTATACCCCTAAAGATGTAAAAGAAGAATTAGCTAGGCAAGGCTTTGCAGTGAGATTGCTTTAGGCAAACATAGTAAAAATCTTTATCTTCATCATAAATGGTAAAATGATTTTGTTGATATAATTGTAAAGCTTTGTGATTGTCTTTGAAAACATAAGCTTTAAGAGTATTTACTTTTAAGTTTTCAAAAGCGTATTTTATAATTTCATTCATTAAAATTTGTCCTACGCCTTTTAAATTAGGTTTTGCGTAAAGTCCAAATTCACAAGATTTAGTTGTGATATTGACAAAATCAATTACGCCGATAATCTGTTCATCTTGAAAAACTAAAAAATATTTTTTGCTAGAATCTTGATGTAATTTTTTTAAAAATCTTAAATGTTCTTCAAAATCAATATATTTTGTTTTCATAAATTGATTAATATCGGGGTGATTGCGCCATTTAAAAATCAGCTCTATTTCTTGAGAATTAAGTTCTGTGAAATTTTTAAGTTTTATCAATACTTATACTCCACTTCATACCCTTTTTTAGCAAGCCAAGTTGCTGTAGATTCTTGATTTTTAACATAACAAATAGCTTTGAAATTTGCCTTTAAAAGCAAGGCTTCATTGACTAAAGAACTTGCACTAATGATGAGTTTATTGCTTTCATTCATCAATTTTGCAATATTTTCATGATCGATAAATAATCTAATATTGTTATGTAATTTTGCAAATTTTTGCAATTTTTTAAGATTAGGATTAGAAGAGCTGGTTGCAATGCTGATGATTTTTGTTTTAGGTAATTCGCTAGCAATTTGTAAAGAAAGGTTTTTTATATCAGTTCCACCCATGCAAATGAAAAAATCATATTTTTTTTCTCTATTTTCTTTGGCCTCTTGATAAAATTCTTCCCTGATTAAAGCATAAGAAAAACCACATCTTACTTCGCATTTAAAAGGCACTAAACCTTCATAATCACTTGCTTTTGCATAGGCATTGACATTGAGTAAAATATCACAATGATGAGGCTTTATTTCATCATCAAAGCTTAGAATTTTCACCCCTGTTTCAAGCTTGATCAGTTTTTCATCATCTACGCTGATGCCATAGTGATCAATGATAAGAAGTTCAAATTTTTCTTCTTTGATGAGATTGATAAGTTCGTAAATGCTTTCACTATCAAGCTCATAAACAGGATAAGGAATTTCATCGATCAAAGAGCCTTCTAAAGGCAAACAAGCAAAACTTACATCGCTATATTGTTTAGCTAAGACTAGATCACGTTTAATGTGTCCAAAGCCTATTTGACTGGAGCTATCGCTTCTAAAAAGCACTTTCATGATTTACCTTATAAAGTATTTTTGCAAATTCTAAATCTTGCATGGTATCTATATCGCAAACTAAATTTCTTGGCAATACAAATACACTAGAATGAGGTTTAAATATAAAATCTTCTTCAAGCCAAGCTTTACTTGTGCCAAAATAAAAAGCTCCTGCATCATGATAAGCTTTTGTTAAGTCTTGTGAACGACTTTTATAATGTTTTTCATCAAACATATAAACTTGATTGTTTTCATTTAGATAAAAAGCCCTTTGTATAGGATACTCAAACTCAGTGGCGGCAAATAAAAACTTGCTTTGATTTTGTATAAATTTTTCATAAGCTTGTTTTAAAATGTTTTTATTTAAAAGCGGAGCAGTAGCATAAAGACAACAGACATGATCATAAATTTGATTTTGGCTTTGTAAAATTTCTATGGCATTTTGCACTGCAGCAGTGCTTGAAGCATAATCATCGCTTAAATTTTTATCACGCACAAATGGAGCTTTTGCACCGTATTTTAAGGCTACTTCTATGATTTCTTCATCGTCGCTTGAAAGTACTATTTCATCAAAAATACCTGAATTTAAAGCATTTTCTATGCTATAAGCGATTAAAGGTTTACCTAGAAAATCAATGATATTTTTTCTAGGAATTCTTTTTGATCCACCACGAGCAGGGATTATGCAAAGATTTTTCATAGTTAAGCCTTGTTTTTTGTGTTTTATTTTACTAAAATTTAAGTATAATTGTCTTTAAAATACAATAAAATAATGCAAATGGGGTGGAATAATGCTCATAAATCAAACCTTTGAAATTGATTCTTGTGATGATGTAGAATTAAATATAAAAAGAACTAGCAAACTTGAATACCGCATTAGCTATGATGATGAAAAAGATATCAAAGCCATAGTTTTTATAGTGGGTGGTTTTGGAGCTAATGCAAATATTTCTTTTTTAGATTTTGATAGGGAATATATTGCTAAAAATTTTGATGTTGTAGCAGTGCATGTTTTTTATCATTGTTTTTGTCAAAGACGTTCAGATGTTGAGAAATATAGTGCTTTTACAATGTTTACAAAAGATGATGTGTCAAATTTATCTCAGGCTTTATTGGAAATAGGTGTTAATATCAATGTTAATCTTGAGAACGCACAACAATGTTACGAATTACTTAATCAGAATATTACTACTTTAAAATCACAAAGAAAACTAGCGCAAAATTATCAAGCGAAATTCACCTCAACTTTTATCCCACCTAATGGAGACTATCAAAACTATGGTATTATGGCAGCACTTGATCATATTAATGCTTTAAAAGATTTAGTGAAACGTTTTCCAAAACTTGCAGATTTACCAAAAATTTATGGGGGGGGGGTCTTATGGAGGATACCTATCTTTACTCATAGCAAAAATAGCTCCTTGGTATGTGGATGGTGTGATTGATAATTCGGG
>NZ_MKAQ01000007.1:0-4427 GCF_001764435.1 Campylobacter sp. BCW_4319
GCCATCATTGTTTCTACAGGACCAAGTCTTACTAAACAACTTCCTTTATTAAAACAATACGCAAATAAAGCTACGATTTTTTGTGCAGATAGCGCTTATCCTATTTTAGCAAAACACAATATTAAGCCTGATTATGTTTGCATGTTAGAAAGAGATGATATAGTTTCTAAGTGTTTTGACAACGATTTTAAAGAATTTGATAAAGGAATTTTGTTTATCCTAGCTTCGGTAGTTCATAAAGAAGTTATTGAATTTCTTGAAAGAAATAATAGGGAGTATATGTTGGTGCCTAGGGCTTATGATTTTTTTTACTATCTTAATCTAGCAAAATATTTTCAACCTATTGATGGAATGGTAAGCGTTGCACATATGAATTACTGGTTAGCAAAATTCTTATCTCATAAAAATATAATTTTTATAGGACAAGATTTAGCTTACAGCAAAGATCAGTCCTCTCATGCTAAAGACTTTATACACGAAAAACTACACGAAGGACATTTTCAAAAAGATGAAAATCTTTTCACAAGCATCGCTTACGGTGGAAAAGGCGAGGTAGAATCCTCGTATTTTTGGAAGCTTTTTAGAGAAATTTTTGAAAAGTGGATAAGCCATGATAATAATTTTATCAATATTTATAATTGCACCGAAGGTGGAGCAAGGATAAAAGGAACGATAGAAAAACCTTTTCTTTGGGCTTGTGAGAATTTACTGGGTAAAGATTTAAATAAACCTTTCCCTAAATTAAACCCTTTGAATATAAATAAGCAAAATGAGTTAATGTTAAAAGCATATAATAAAATTTATAAAAGCATTTATCATTGCAAAGATTTTAATAAAAAGTTACTACAAGAATATAATGAAATCAAAGAACTGTATTTAACTTTAGAAAATTTACAAATAGAAGAAAGTAAAGAGCTTTTAAATTTTATTATACAAAAAATTGATACAATTAAATACCAAATTGATGATGCTAAAAATATGCAAGATTTATATGAAATTTTAGGACCATTATTGGTTCAGTTTGAACTCAATTTAGCGAGAATTTATGTTTTAAATCCCAAAACACCAGAAGATAGTTTCAATAAATCGTTAATTTGGATAAAAGAACACTTAGAATGGATAGAAATGATTTATGGGCATATACAAGCACAAGAAAATGCCTTATTTGAAAATATTATCCCATTGGAGCAAAAACTTAAAGAAAGAAAAATGCAAAAATACCTAAGAAGGATAAAAAATGCAAACAAATGAAATTTTTAAAAAAAATTTAGAAGCTATGCAAGGAAGTACATACGAAAAACTAAAATATAAACTTAAAAATTTTCAAGAACTTAGAAATTTTTCTTTTCATATAGGAAAAGATCCTATAGATATCAATATTATTGATAAAAAACATTTAAAAAAAATTTATCAAAATCCGATAAAAGAACTTGAAGAAAATTTAAAACTTTATCAAGAACAATATACTAATTATCCTTTTTTATTTTTTTATGGTTTAGGAAATGGAATTTTATATAAAGCGTTGTTAAAAAATACGCTCCATAAAAGAATTATTATCATAGAAAAAGAACTAGATATTATATTTATCACTTTAAATCTAATAGATTTTAGCGAAGATTTATTTAAAGGACGCATAATTATCACTCATACACTTGATTACAATAATAATATAGCAGAGTTAATTTTTGGATTAACAGAAATCAGCCTTTTTTTAAAAACTTATCAAATTAATTTACATTCACCCTTTTATAGAATTTATCAAGAAGATATTAAAAAAATCAACAATATCAATCTTCAGACTATAAAATATCTTACCTTAAAAAAAGGTACAGATCCTTTGGATGCTATGGTAGGCATAGAACAAGCTATTTGGAATTTACCAGAAATGTTTAAACACTATAGCTATAAAGAATTATTAGATAAAAGAAAAAATCTCAGCAAAAATGCTATCATTGTCTCAACAGGGCCTAGTTTAACCAAACAACTGTCTTTGTTAAAACAATATGCAAATAAAGCTATTATATTTTGTGCTGACTCTTCTTATCCTATACTTGCAAAACATAATATCAAACCTGATTATGTATTATCTTTAGAAAGAATCCCCTTAACTTCAGAGTTTTTTAACAATGACTTTGGGGAATTTGATAAAGACATTTTATTTATTTTGCCAGGTTTAACCCACCCTAACTCAATCAAATATTTAAAAAAATTTAAAAAAGACTACATGCTAGTGGCTAGACATCTACCCTTTGCTCTTTCTTTAGATTTAAAAGAATATGGATATATAGGTGGTGGTATGAGTGTAGCTCATAGTGCTTACGAATTGGCAATTTTGTTAAAATGTGAAAACATCATCTTAATAGGACAAGATTTAGCTTATAGCAAAGAAGGGAAATCACACACGGACGATTATATAAATTTAGCTTTACATGAAAAAGATTTCGAACGTAATAAAGGTCACTTTACCACTATAGCTTATGGCGGAGAAGGAGAGGTTGAAAGTTCTGAAGTTTGGACTTTATTTAGAAAAATATTTGAAAATTATGCAATCAATAACCAAAAATATATCAAAACCTATAATTGCACCGAAGGTGGTGCTAGAATAAAAGGAACCATAGAAAAACCTTTTGCAGAAATATGCAAAGAAATACTCACAAAAGATATAAAAAAGCCTTTAAAAAAGCTAAAGAAAAAAACAAAAAAAGAACAATTTGACAAAATGTTAAAAAGTTATCGAAAAATTAAAACAAATATACAACTTGCATTAAACTTTCAAAAAGAATGTAAAAAAACTCTTAGAAAAATTCAAAAAATCACTCAAAAAAACAAATATATAAATCTAGAAAATATTGTAAAAGATATAGATATTATAAGAGAAAAATTAAGCCATAAAAAATATTTTTTCTTGCATGAAATTTTAGGACCTACCTTGCATCATGAAGAAAGTTTAATTGCTCCTATTTATACCCAAAGTGTTCATAATGAAAGTCAAAGACAAAATAAAATTTTATCTTGGATTTATGCTAACGAATCCTTAATTGAAACTATAATAGATCTTATAGAAAGTCAAAATACAAGATTAAAAAAAGCTATTATTCCCTTACAGGATGAGCTAGAAAAAAGAAGCTTAATCTAAAACTAAAGAGCAAAATTGCTCTTTAGAAAGATTATTGTAATAGTTTTAAAACATTTTGCTGTACAGCGTTAGCTTGACTCATAGCATATGAGCCTGATTGTGCAAGAATGTTATATTTAGAAAAATTCGCACTCTCACTTGCAAAGTCTACATCTCTTATGGTTGATTCGGCTGCTTTAACATTTACCTGAGTTACAGTAATATTGTTTATAGTAACTTGAAGTTGATTTTGTACAGAACCAATATCTGCTCTGATTTGATCTAAATTTGTTATAGCAGTTTCTGCTATATCCATAACCGCCATTGCACCTTTAAGAGTGGTTACACCTGCAGTCTCATCAGTTGTATTAGCAGCAGTAGTTTTAAGAGCTGCAAATTGAGAATTACCTGAGCCAGAAGAAAAACCTGAGCCAGAAGAAACAACATAAGTATTGCTCATTGAAGCCGCACTTGAAATAATTTGTATTCCTTGACTCAATCCAACAGATAAATTTTTACCACTACCCACAGAAAATCCTGAACCTCTAGAAAATCCTGAACCTTGTGCACTCATAAATGCAGAAATTGAACTTACAGCTGAGCTTAAAACTAACTTTCCTCCGCCTTTATAAGAATTAAACCCCATAGCATCGGCATTAGCTGCTGAAATTTGACCTTTTGATTCTCTTAAAGACACTGAAGATTGAGAAATCATATCTGTTCTACCCATACCTATAGCACTAAGATTGGTTCCACTAATATTAATATCTCTACCATCATTTTTAACTAAAGATAATCGCCCATAGTTTTCTTTTTGATTTGCCAAAATACCAGAACCAACACCTATATCTCCAGTAATTTTAATACCCCTGCCATCAGCCGATGTAAGAACAAGCTTGCCGTTTTCATCTTTAGAAGCTTGAACTCCTGTGGTATCTTTAACCGCATTGATAGCTGAAACCAATTGGCCGTTATTATCACCATCTTTATAATTAATCTGACCAATTACAACTCCATTAATGGCAAAGTCTTGAGAAGTAGTTCCTTCTTTTATAGCATAAACGCCAGTTGTTTTTACATCGTAAGTTGCGCGAACTCCTGTTTTATCAGCGCTTTTATTGATCTCTTCAGCCAAAGCTCCAAGTCCTGTTCCAACTGAAGTTGAAATCACAACATTATCAAATTTAAAATCTTCTATACCATTGTAGTTTTTAATAGTAAGACCAACCACACCTGAAGTAAAACTTTGAGCACCGGTTTCAAATCTTGTAACACCGATTTTAGAAGATTGAGTAGCACCGATAGTTGCTTT
>NZ_MKAQ01000008.1:0-237180 GCF_001764435.1 Campylobacter sp. BCW_4319
TTCCAAACCCCTAAAAACACCCTATTCTCTCTAAAAACCCTAACCAGTAACAAACTCTTTTTTTAAACACGATTCTAAGCACCATCTAAAACAACAATAAAAATAAACATAGGATTTATATATATAAAGTAAGTAATGAAGACATTTAACAAGTCCGCAATGAGCTACTTTCCCCCTGCCAGTAAGGCGTAGTATCATCACCCACGATGTGCTTAGCTTCTTGGTTCGGGATGGAGCAAGGCGTTTCCACATCTGTATAATCACGGACATTGTTATTTAAATATTCTTTGAAAGATTGAATTTAAGAATAAAGCTTAATCTTTTTATTTCTTTACTTTTTTCTTTATTCTCTTTCTTCTTTTGTTTTTCTTTATTTTTTTCTTATCTTTTATCTTTGATAAGTTTTTATATAGAATACTTAAAAAACAATGTTAAGAGCAAGTTCTAATACAAACTCTACTTGAAAGATTTCTATTAAACTCTAAATATTATCTATATTCAAAGCTTTCTTAAAAACCTTAACAAGGAAGTGATGCTTTATTAAAGATAAGCCAAACGCTCTATTAGTACTGGTCAGCTAAAGGACTTTCATCCATTACACACCCAGCCTATCAAACTAGTAGTCTTCTAGAGAGCTTAGAGAAGATTCATCTTAGAGTTGGCTTCACGCTTAGATGCTTTCAGCGTTTATCCTTTCCAAACTTAGCTACGCTGCGATGCTCTTGGCAGAACAACAGCTACACCAGTGGTTTGTTCAACCCGGTCCTCTCGTACTAGGGTCAAATCTCTTCAATCTTCTTACGCCCACGGCAGATAGGGACCGAACTGTCTCACGACGTTCTGAACCCAGCTCGCGTACCGCTTTAAATGGCGAACAGCCATACCCTTGGGACCTGCTCCAGCCCCAGGATGCGATGAGCCGACATCGAGGTGCCAAACCTCCCCGTCGATGTGAGCTCTTGGGGGAGATCAGCCTGTTATCCCCGGGGTACCTTTTATCCTTTGAGCGATGGCCCTTCCACACAGAACCACCGGATCACTAAGACCGACTTTCGTCTCTGCTTGACTTGTATGTCTTGCAGTTAAGCTGGCTTATACCTTTATACTCTATGAACGATTTCCAACCGTTCTGAGCCAACCTTTGTAAGCCTCCGTTATTATTTGGGAGGCGACCGCCCCAGTCAAACTACCCACCAGACATTGTCCCACTTGAGGATAACTCAAGCTGGTTAGCTACCCAAATAAGAAAGAGTGGTATCTCAACAATGGCTCCTATACAACTGGCGTCATATACTCAAAGCCTCCCACCTATCCTGCACATTCTTATCCAAATAGCAGTGTCAAGCTGTAGTAAAGGTCCACGGGGTCTTTCCGTCTTGCCGCGGGTAGGAGGAATTTTCACCTCCACTACAATTTCACTGGATCCCTCTTTGAGACAGCTCCCATCTCGTTACGCCATTCATGCAGGTCGGTATTTAACCGACAAGGAATTTCGCTACCTTAGGACCGTTATAGTTACGGCCGCCGTTTACTCGGGCTTCGATCAAGAGCTTCGCTAATGCTAACCCCATCAATTAACCTTCGAGCACCGGGCAGGCGTCACACCCTATACATCCTCTTACGAGTTAGCAGAGTGCTGTGTTTTTGGTAAACAGTCGGGAGGGACTCTTTGTTGTAAGTTTCTTCGCTTTCGGAGTAAATCCTAGTACGAAGCTAACCACACCTTATACCGAAGATACGGTGCTATTTTGCAGAGTTCCTTAAAGAGAGTTCTTCCACGCGCCTTAGAATACTCATCCCACCCACCTGTGTCGGTTTACGGTACGGGCAACATTAGCTAAACTTAGAAACTTTTCTTGGCTCGACGGCATCAGGGGTTCTTCTATCCATCCGAAGACTTCAAAAAGCCTTTCAGTTCTCGGAGTATTGTTATACGGATTTGCCTGTATAACCTCCTACGACCTTAGACTAGCACTTCCATCCGCTAGCCCCCTTAGCCCTAAGCGTCCTTCCATCGCACACTAATGTTGGTATTGGAATATTAACCAATTTGCCATCGTCTACCCCTTTCGGACTCGACTTAGGACCCGACTAACCCTACGATGACGAGCATCGCGTAGGAAACCTTGGGTTTACGGCGTTAATGATTCTCACATTAATTATCGCTACTCATGCCTGCATGCTCACTTCTATTCGCTCCAGCACTCCTTACCGGTATACCTTCGACGCAAATAGAACGCTCTCCTACCACTTGCACACAACTTAAACTACTTAACTTTAGCCTAAGAATATTTTTACTGATTTTACTAAGTTTTATTTCTATCTTTACTCTATAAAAATCAGTAAAAATATAACTTAGTTTCTCATATTCTAAACTTAAATAATCTAAGTTGTGCGCAAGTCTACAGCTTCGGTACTTACTTTAGCCCCGTTATATTTTCCGCGCAAAATCACTAGACCAGTGAGCTATTACGCTTTCTTTAAAGGATGGCTGCTTCTAAGCCAACCTCCTGGTTGTTTAAGTAACTTCACATCGTTTTCCACTTAAGTAAGATTTAGGGACCTTAGCTGGTAGTCTGGGTTGTTTCCCTCTTGACGACGGATTTTATCACTCGCCGCCTGACTGCTGTGATTACATATAAGGTATTCGGAGTTTGATAGGGTTTGGTACATTGGTGTATGCCCTAGCCCATTCAGTGCTCTACCCCCTTATATTACGACACAACGCTATACCTAAATATATTTCGGAGAGAACCAGCTATCACGAAGTTTGATTGGCCTTTCACCCCTATCCACAAGTCATCCCGGGGCTTTTCAACGCCTATGGGTTCAGTCCTCCACTAGTTCTTACACTAGCTTCAACTTGCTCATGGATAGATCACTTCGTTTCGGGTCTGCAGCATCTGACTAAGCGCCCTATTCAGACTCGCTTTCGCTACGGCTTCGCGTTTGCTTAACCTTGCCAGACACCACAACTCGCAGGCTCATTATGCAAAAGGCAGTCCATCACACTGTATTGCTACATAGTGCTCTGAATGATTGTAAGCAAATGGTTTCAGGTTCTATTTCACTCTGATCACCTCAGTTCTTTTCACCTTTCCCTCACGGTACTTGTGCACTATCGATCTGGTATTAGTATTTAGGGTTGGATCGTGGTCGACCCGGATTCAGACAGGATTCCTCGTGTCCCGCCCTACTCAGGATACTGCTAGCTAAGCTTTGTTTTTCGCATACGGGACTATCACCCTCTATGGCTATACTTTCCAGAATGTTCTGCTAAACTCAGCTCTTGCACATTGCAGTCCTACAACCCCCAGTGCAAGCACTGGGTTTGCCCTCTTGCGCTTTCGCTCGCCGCTACTGACGCAATCTCTATTGATTTCTTTTCCTGAGGGTACTAAGATGTTTCAATTCCCCTCGTTCGCTCCTATATAGGTAATGTATATCTCTATACATTGGGTTGCCCCATTCGGAAATCTACGGATCAAAGCTTCTTGACAGCTCCCCGTAGCTTATCGCAGTCTAGTACGTCCTTCATCGCCTTTACCAGTCAAGGCATCCACCATTCGCTCTTAGTAGCTTACCTTTTTTACCTTTTATTATTGATTCTAAAACGCATCACTTCCTTGTTAAAGTTTTTATGATAAGACTTCTTTATCTTAAGACGGAAAGCATTCAAACACTTAATATAAAACTAAATGATTTAGTCTCAACTAAGCTGTGAGTTTGAAACTTGTCTTTAGTAGTAATAACTAAAGAAAAGATAAATAGGTTTTATCCTTTAACAAGTCCTGTAAAATTGTTTTTATTAAAACTTGCTTGTGACTCTTAACAATGATAATTAAAAAGAACATTAGGTTTAAAACCTAAAGGAAGTATATATATTAATATAATCATTATAAATATAAATACATAATGTATATGTTATTTATATCTATCTAAAGTATATTCTTTTATAGCTAAAGATAAAAATAAATCTAAGTATTTAGAGTTTATATATTTAATCTACTTTATATACTTGCTTTAGATTTTAAAGCTTCTTTATTCAAATCTTTTTTATGGTGGGCCTAACAAGACTTGAACTTGTGACCTCACCCTTATCAGGGGTGCACTCTAACCAGCTGAGCTATAGGCCCTTAATAAATGGTGGAGAATAGCGGGATCGAACCGCTGACCTCCTGCGTGCAAAGCAGGCGCTCTCCCAGCTGAGCTAATTCCCCATAAACAATTAGCTTTATCATCAATCTTTGAAATCTAAACAAGAATCAATTGAGTTTATATATTGAAGTAATAGTTGTGAGACTTATTACTTTGTACTCTAGAAAGGAGGTGATCCAACCGCAGGTTCTCCTACGGTTACCTTGTTACGACTTCACCCCAGTCGCTGATTCCACTGTGGACGGTAACTAGTTTAGTATTCCGGCTTCGAGTGAAATCAACTCCCATGGTGTGACGGGCGGTGAGTACAAGACCCGGGAACGTATTCACCGTAGCATGGCTGATCTACGATTACTAGCGATTCCGGCTTCATGCTCTCGAGTTGCAGAGAACAATCCGAACTGGGACATATTTTATAGATTTGCTCCACCTCGCGGTATTGCGTCTCATTGTATATGCCATTGTAGCACGTGTGTCGCCCTGGGCATAAGGGCCATGATGACTTGACGTCGTCCACACCTTCCTCCTCCTTACGAAGGCAGTCTATTTAGAGTGCTCGGCCGAACCGTTAGCAACTAAATACGTGGGTTGCGCTCGTTGCGGGACTTAACCCAACATCTCACGACACGAGCTGACGACAGCCGTGCAGCACCTGTCTCTAAGTTCTAGCAAGCTAGCACCCTCATATCTCTATAAGGTTCTTAGGATATCAAGCCCAGGTAAGGTTCTTCGCGTATCTTCGAATTAAACCACATGCTCCACCGCTTGTGCGGGTCCCCGTCTATTCCTTTGAGTTTTAATCTTGCGACCGTACTCCCCAGGCGGTACACTTAATGCGTTAGCTGCATTACTGAGATGACTAGCATCCCAACAACTAGTGTACATCGTTTAGGGCGTGGACTACCAGGGTATCTAATCCTGTTTGCTCCCCACGCTTTCGCGCCTTAGCGTCAGTTGAGTTCCAGCAGATCGCCTTCGCAATGGGTATTCTTGGTGATATCTACGGATTTTACCCCTACACCACCAATTCCATCTACCTCTCCCTCACTCTAGACTATCAGTTTCCCAAGCAGTTTAATGGTTAAGCCATTAGATTTCACAAGAGACTTGATAATCCGCCTACGCGCCCTTTACGCCCAGTGATTCCGAGTAACGCTTGCACCCTCCGTATTACCGCGGCTGCTGGCACGGAGTTAGCCGGTGCTTATTCCTTAGGTACCGTCAGAATTCTTCCCTAAGAAAAGGAGTTTACGCTCCGAAAAGTGTCATCCTCCACGCGGCGTTGCTGCGTCAGGGTTTCCCCCATTGCGCAATATTCCCTACTGCTGCCTCCCGTAGGAGTCTGGACCGTGTCTCAGTTCCAGTGTGACTGATCATCCTCTCAGACCAGTTAAGCGTCATAGCCTTGGTAAGCCATTACCTTACCAACTAGCTGATACTATATAGTCTCATCCTACACCGAAAAACTTTCCCTACTCAACTTGTGTTAAGCAGGAGTATAGAGTATTAGCAGTCGTTTCCAACTGTTGTCCTCTTGTGTAGGGCAGATTAACTATACCTTACTCACCCGTGCGCCACTAATCCACTTCTAGCAAGCTAAAAGCTTCATCGTTCGACTTGCATGTATTAGGCACGCCGCCAGCGTTCACTCTGAGCCAGGATCAAACTCTCCATAAAAATTATAGATAGTTTAATCTTTTTCTTCAAAGAAAAAGTTATGAAAGATTAAAAGAAAAGCTTTTAATCTTTTTAATTATTAGATTGAATAGATTTTACATAATTGCTTATGCCTAAATCTTTATCTGGCTCAATCGATCACTTATTTAGATTTCAAAGATTGACTAATAAGATTTGAATAACAATACTAATTTAAAAGAACAAAACAAAAAATCATTTTTAAAAGAAAAGTTTTTAAATTAAAAAACAAGATTTATAAAAAAGCTTTTAGTTTATAAAATAAAAACCAAAAGAGTTAATTTATAAAATCTACTAAGCTAGTGAAACTTTATAATTTAAAAGATTTTAAGTCCTTTTTTTCAAAAAAGGAAATGAAAGTATAACCAATTAAACTTAAAAGGGGATTAAATAAAGGATTAAATAGTATAAATATTTGTGTAAGTATTTATATAAGTATTTGGTGGGTTGAAAAATGGGGGGGGGGTAGAAATTTCTCCAATCACCCCAAAGTTAAAAGTATTTTCCTAGGCTTACATAAACTCTTGATCGATGTTCTCCATCGTGTTTAAACCGATGAACAGCTCTTGCAGCATCCATTTTTACATAAAAATTAGCACTTCTTGTATAGAGTATTTGCATACCCATTGCATCCATAAAATAATGATTTTCGCTTTAATATTCTTTATTTTCATACCAAGAATATCCTATATCATAAAAAGGAGTCAAGTAAAGCCCTTCTAAAGGTGTTTGAAATCTTATTCCTAAGGTGCCAGAAACAACATTATCCGCACTCCCCTCGCCTTCTAAATAAGCACGCACACCATAAGGTCCACCTAAAGACACGGATTCACTACTATCTAAAACAGCACCACCGACAACTTTTTGATAATTGAGTTGAAAAATGTGAGTTAAGCGTTCTTGGAATTGATATTCGTTGCTTAAATTTAAATTCATTTTTCCAAAATTTCCTAAATTTACTCCATTAAACCCAGACGAATCACCATCATTTTCAACATTGCCATATGTAAAATTTAAGGTATAACTTAGGACATTATTCTCCAAACCTTTATAAGTTCCTTCTATGCCTAAATTTACACTATTGCTCGTTTTTTCATTACTTACTAAACCATCAAGATAATAATCTTTAATCTTTTTATGAGTAAAACCCGAAACAAGATATAAAGAATACTCGGTATATAAAAACACGGGATAAGAAAAATTTACCCCAACATTCATAGAGTCCCCATAAAAACCAAGATTTCTATAAATTCCACCAAGAACATAATGTCCTTGAGTTGCAAATGGAGTAATTTTTAAATTTCCTATAAAAGTACTATAATTAATCCCATAATCTATTTGATTTTCATCGCTATCTTGAAGATAAAAATTTAAGTTATCCCCTTGTCTTGCTATATTGTTTAAACTTTGACTCATTCCTGCTCTAAAACGACCCGTTTCTTTAGTCCCATAGTTGTTAGAATATAAAGTTAAAGTTGCACTATCACCTTTGTTTACTTCTATAATAACATCGCTTTCTCCATAACCATCACATGATTGTAAATTAGCATTGGTTTGGATTCCGTATATTTCATTGATTTTGTAAATTTCATTTTCCACATTTTTAGTTGTGATAACTTTCCCTTTAAGATTTTTGTTCAATTTACTCTCTAAAGCATAATCCCTCACACCTGAGTTGTTTTTAATGATTACTTTTCCTAAAGTTCCAAAAGCTATGTTAATTTGCACTTTGTTAGAACTTAAATCTTGCGGTGGTATATAAGCAGTTGCCGAAGGATAGCCACTTACTTGACAATAATAAGCTATAATGTTTGTTATATCTTTTAAATTTTGCAAGCTTAACTCTTGGTTGCGATATTCAGCTATTGCATCTTGAATTTCTTTTTCGCTAATTCTTAATTTTTTAAATGTCAAATCTTTATTATCGATATGCAAAACATACTCTCTTACAAAAACCTTAGCTTCATTTTGATCAGTTTGTGAATTTGTAATATTTGTAGTATTTTGCTCTTTAAAATTTACAGGGCTTTTTTGATTTTTTAATGTATTTTTTAAATTTTTATTTTGTGGTTCATTTGCTTCAGGAGAGCTTTCTATAAGCTCTCTTATTTTATTATTATTTAGCTCTTCAGCATGTGAAAATACTTGCAATAAGACTAAAACAACTAAAATTTTTCTCATTTTTATTTCCTATTTTGCATTTACACAAATATTCATTGTCTTAAAATTATCACTTACAATACAACGCAAACCACTACTTCTAGCATCTGCTTCTCCTATTTCCACTTGATCATCATCTTCTTCTTTTTTTTGCGTCTACTTCGGTTTGAATTTTTATAGGAGCTTCTACAACCTTTTCAGGAATTTCAGGCGGCAATACAGAAGGTTTGTCTGGATCTTCACCCCCTTGTTTATCTGGCTCATAGATAGATATATTTGGTTTTTCTGGCAATGAGGCTAATTTTCCTTTAAAATTAAAATTTCCAGTGTATACTTTACCATCTACATCTTTACCTTCTATAGAAAAACCTTGAGAATTTAGAATTTCATTTTCAAGCTTATAGCGAAATCCTTCATTTCCACTAAGATCCGCAAACTGCTTTTCAAGAGCTTCTTTTTGTTCTAAAAGTTTTTCATATATAGCCCTTAATGTTTCATCGCTAACTAAGCCTGATTCTTTGATTTTTTCATAGTTTTTATTTTCTTTGTCAAGTTGAGCTAAGGCTTCTTGGTATTTTTGTAATTCTTCTTTAAAACTAGCGAAATAACCTTCGCCGGTTTTGATTTTATCCATAGCAGTTTTCTTTTGCGTCCATTTTTCATAAAGATTGGTATAATTTTTATAATTTTGTTCTTGCGAACCTTGCCATAACTTTAAAAATTCTTGTTCTACTCCCGTATCTTTAAACGCATTTAAGAAATTTAAACTTTGAGTGATTTCACTAGCCTCATCTTTTCCTACCACACCCTTACTATCTGTGTAAGTCCAAGTTTTGGTATCAAAATCATAAGTGTATTTTCCATTCATCAAATCATCTAAAATTCTTTGAAGTAATTTTGGATCAAAGTCATTTTTGGATAATACAGGATCTTTAAAATCAGGTACTTCTGGAGTAATTTTTGCATTACCATCATAATAAGAAACATATCCATTGTTATAATCTTTACTAACTACCCCTCCTTGATTCTCTAAAAATCCAACCATTGCTTCATTAATAACTTTATTTTTTATATTATAATCATAAAATTCAAAGCCTCTTCCATGTGCAAGAGCAGAATCATTTAAAATCTCTCCAAAAAATTTACCTTTAACATCATAATAACCAGCGTAAGTATCTCGAGAATTTTTTTCATAGTATACGAAAATATTGTTTGTTTTTAATATTCCATCCCACCAATCTTTAACAAAATATCCCATAAATAAACCTTGGAACATCTCTTTATTATTAGTTCTATATTTTTGAACTTTTATTTTTGTTTCTTTTCCAAATTTCATTTGGATATTATTAAAATTTACATCTCCAACTCTAGAATTAAAAAGCCCCCTAAGAATCCACCTCCAGCATTAAATTCATAATTATTATAATCATTGCCAAACCAGCCACCGACACCATCTCCAGCTTTAGCATAAATTTGCATTTTTTGATCAAAATTAATTAAAATATTTTTAAAGCTAACATAAAGTATATCTTTATTCAGAGGATTTAAAATTCCAATAAATCCACCAGATCCAACATTAAAAGCTTATCTGAAGCAATTCCATCAGGAGTCCAAACATATCCTCTTTTCGCAATAATATCTCCAAAATTTATTAAAGAAATTTTTTCAAAAGAATTAGTTCCATTTATAGCTCCAGCAAAACCTCCTGCGCCAGCATGCTTGACAAAAGTTTTACCATCTGCTTGAACACTACCTATATTTTTTAAATCAATTTGAGAAAAATATGATTTATCTCCAGCATAACCTACAAAACCACCTGCAAAAATATTGCCACCTGTTTCTGAACCTAAAATCGTTACTCCGCCAATATTGTTTAATAAAATATTAGAAAAATTACTACCTTCTGAATAGCCAGCAAAACCACCTAAGTAAATATCAATATACGCACTGCTAAATTTACCCTCTGGCTGTAGTGCGATTTTAGAAAAATTATCTAAACTAATACGATTAAAACTAGAACCACTTTGAGCATAACCTACAAAACCACCACCATAAAGAAATCCATCGGTTCCATTTTTGGAATTTGGGTCAAAGAAAATTAAATCTCCAATATTTTTTAAATGAATATTGCTAAAATCTGCGTTAGAGCTTTGCCCAACAAAAGCTCCTCCAGAATTTGTTTTTCCACTAAATTTCAAACCATCGACATTAAGATTATAAATTTTAGCCTTCTTATTACTATCTTTTCCTTCAACTTTACCAAAAATACCAGTATTCCATCCTTTGTCTGTGTTTTGAGCATTGATAAGTATATTTTTTAAAGTATAATTTCCACCATCAAAATTACCGCTAAAAGCATATTTATTGGCGCCAACAGGATCAATAGCTATTTGCTTTCCATTGCTAGTTAAATATGAAAAATCAATATCGCTCATAAGGCGAATTGTGGTTAAACCGTCTTTAAAAATATCTCCATTGAGTGCATCGCTATTCCAACCATCGGCAAAAAGCTTCCATTCATTAGCATTCATATAATGATTTATATTTTGTCCGTTGTTATAGTAATGCCCTCCTATAGTAATAGCTCTATAAAAATCAACACTATTCTTACCATCATATGATTGTGACTTTATGCTACCAAAATCTCCAAATTGATATTTATCATTTGCAAAACTTGTCATATCCCTTTGCATAAATCCCTCAACAATAGCCGTGCCTTTGAAGCCATCTTTATCAATTTTAATAGTATTTTTATTCTCTTTATCTTTTCCTACACTAACATAAACATAATTTCCTATTAAATGGGCTGTTTTAGCATTAGTTTGCCCATCTTGCCCCGCTAGCTCCGCTCCTACTCCTATTTCAACCTTATTTCCTATTAAAACAATATTATCTGCATTAATCTTTCCAAGATTGATAATATTTCCTTGCTTGCTTACATCAAATGCTGGAGAAAAACTAGCTCCTTGCTTTAAAAAAAGTTTTAACATTCTCATCATTTAAAGGTGTCGTGCTAGCTACAAATTTTCCCGCAGTGATAGTTCCTGTTTTGCCAATCAAAACTCCCATGGGATTAACTAAAAAGATATTGTTATTCCCGCCATTTAAAGCTCCGTTTATCTTAGAAGCATCTTTTTGATAAGCAATGTTTAGGTAGTTTTTACCAGAAGTTGTAAAATTTACACTTTCTCCCTGAGCTATATTAAAACCACCACCCCATTGGATAACATGATTTTGTCCTTTTCCTGTAATCGTTACAGTATTTCCAGAGGTATGGATAGTCCCACTTGTACCATGAGTAAATTTACCTCCTTGTGGTAAAGCATAAGCTTGAGAAAAGAGTAAAGAACTCACCGCAAATGATAAAACTATATGTTTACTCATCTTTTTCATGTTACTCTCCTTTAAAGTATGTTGATATAAATTATTTTTGCATCATCTGAAACTTCAAAGCTAAAATTTACATTTTTCAATGTACTTTTAGCCAACTTTTCTATCTTGTTGTAATTAAATTTATTTTTATTATTTTTCATTTTTTCTAACAAATTTTCTAATTCTTGTTGATTTAACAATCTATTGACACCATCGTAAATTCCAACATCACTTTGTATGAGAATATATTTTCCTTTTGTTGGTTTATTTTTAGTAAGAATTTCCATACTTCCATTTGAAGGAAGATTGATAAGTTTTTCTATAGTTAAGATAGGATTTTTTATTTTATTTGGCAAAATAAAAGTAAAATTTTCAAAGTTATTTACCACTTCTGATTTGACATCTTGAGTATCTATAATCAAACGATTGTTTTTAGAAAAATCTTCTTGATGCGGTAGAATTTGAGTGATTATTTTGCCTTTTTTATTTACTTCATGAAAAACAGAACCAGAAAGCAAATCGATATTTACATCTTTAAAGAAATTTAACTCTCCACCTAAATATAAAGTATTGTTATAAGATTTAAAATTTGAAATATCCGAAGTTCCAGATGGAGCTAAAAATATAGCATCTTGATTTTTATACTCATCTATATTTAAATTAACAAGCTCCATGATATTATCATGAGAATTTGCAGACACTCCAGCTATCAACCCCACATAACCTTGTCTTTTATCTGAGGCAGTACTAAAAACTGTGTTGTTGATGATGATTTTATTAAAAGCACTTTCTTTATCTGCTTTTATGATGCACGAACTTTCCACGGCAGCCGAAGAACAATCTTTAAGCTTTATAAGATTGTTGTTTGCATTTTGAGTTGCTTTTAAAATAATTTTTGAGCCCTTTCCTAAAGAACTCGCTTCGGTTAAACTCTGAATGAGATTATAATTTATTTTATTATTTGAAACATTTTTAGCATTGATCATCAAACTTAAATTTTTAGATGATTTAATATTTTCAAAATTTACTTCATTATTGTTTGATTCATCAGCGATATAGTCTATACCATCTAGCGTAGTTTCACTTGTAATAAAAGCATATAAAGGCAATGAAATAACAGAATCTTTTATACTTAAGGTATTATTATTTGCTTTTCCACTTAAAGTTCTAGCTGCATATACAGTAAATTTATCAGAATAATTTTGTGGAACTTTTTCATAGGTTAAATCATTTTGTATATCAATAATATTAAAATTCGCACCCTCCGTAGCAAAACCTCCGTAAAGATTGTAATAATTTTTTCCATAAAAATTATCACTGATTTTTAAAGGTTTTTTAAGACGAAATACAATTTTATTTCCATTAGCTTCACCATCGTTAGAATACCCACCATAGAGGTTTAACGATGCATGTGTTTTAATGTTTTTATCAAGATGATCTAATGAGTTAAAATGATAAACTTCTATAGAATTTTTCTCTGCATTACCCTGTAATGTTCTTCCACCGTAAATTTCTCCAAATAAAACAGCATCATAAAAAGTTATTTTATTTTGCGAATTTACCATTAAATCTAAATTTAAATTTTTAATTATTACGGAATTTTTACTTACATTGTATTTTTTAAGATTATTTACATCAGCTAAAGCACCTAAAATTTCAAAGGTCGAACGAGCTGTATACTCACCATCTGGCCCATGAAGGACGATATTGGCTGAATCGATAAGAACTTTATTGTTTTGTAAATTAGAATTTATGCCAAAAGCTCCCATTAAACGAGTAATTCTTTCATCATAAATATCCTTACCTTCTTCATCTGAAAAATACTGGAAATTATGAAGGTCAATTTTTGTATTTGACTCTAAGATTAATTTATTGTCTTTAGCTTCACCATCAAAAGCTACAGATCCTGAAATATAAGGAGCTCCATTTAAGGGCAAGGTGTAGATATTTTCTACACCCATTATTGATATAGGAGTTTTCTTTTAAAATGGTTTGATTGTTAAATCCCCCCCCCGCCTGTCAGTAAACGCCGCAGTAATTAAATACTTAAAACGATCGCCTTTTTGAGAATTATTAGGTACTCCACAATCCCCTATGCTTGGTTTGCAAAAATACACAGAAGATAATTCTCCATTTTCTAATATAAGTTTATTATTTGTTGCATTTGTATTTTGAGCATAAGCTGTTACAATAAAAGGTATAAAAGAACTAGGAACGGCTTGAGTATCTGAAGATACGGTTCCTAAAGTGCTAAAAGCTGTTATGATCTCTTCTTTTGAAGTATCCGGAGTTAAAATTTCAAGCTTAGATAAATTTTTATTTCCAGATTTAGGGTTATTATAAATCATAGTTAAATTTGATATAGGGTATTTTGACTTAGAAGCATAGAAATTTTTTCCATTAATTTTTTTAAAAATTTCTGCTTGAGGATCATAAACTTGATTATCCTTAAAAGAATGTTCAGAAATATAAAAAATTTTTCCATCCTTGCTTGTAGCCTGAACCGCCGCAAAACAAACCGAAGAAGATAAAACCACACTACAAACGCCCAATCCAAATTTTGCATTTGTCTTATTTGTAAAAATTTTAAAAATATTAAAATATTTTTTCATCTCATTTCTCACTAAAATAAAATCCTTTTGATTTATCGCAAATTGATTATTTGCAACACTATCCCGTATGTCCTGAGTTGATTATAAAATAAAATATTAATTTGATATTTTATTTTTCAATATTTAAATTTAATGAAAATTTAACAAATTTTATATTAATATATTCTTAAATAAAATTTTATTTTAAATATTAAAAAAATACTTTTATAATTATTTAAATATTATCTAAAAGCACAACATTAATATAACTTTTCTAAAAATTGATCCAGACTTAATTAAATATAAATTTAAAATAAGTATAATTTTAAAACATTTTATATCAAAGGAAAAAAATGAAAAAAATATTAAGCATTGCCCTAGTTGCTTTAGTTGGTTTATTTTTAGGTGCTTGTAGTGATTCTAAAAATAAAGAATCAAATGCAAGTGTAGAATTAAAGGTTGGAACTGCTCCAAATTATAAACCTTTTAATTATAAAGAAAACTCAAAACTTACAGGTTTTGATACTGATTTGGTTGAAGAGATCGCCAAAAAAAATGGTATTAAAATTGTTTGGGTTGAAACCAATTTCGATGGATTGATTCCTGCTTTAAAAGCTGGCAAAATCGATATGATTGCCTCAGCTATGAGCGCAACTGACGAAAGAAGACAAAGTGTTGATTTTACCAAACCTTACTATATGAGTAAAAATCTTTATCTTAAGCTAAAAAACAACGACTCTCTTCAAACGAAAAATGATTTAGAAGGTAAAAAAATAGGAGTTCAACTAGGAACTTTACAAGAAAATACTGCAAAAGCTATCAAAAATGCACAAGTACAAAGCAATAAAGATTTAAACATAGCTGTTTTAGCACTAAAAAACAACAAAATCGATGCTATTGTAGCTGATCAAGATACTGCTAAAGGTTTTTTAGCTGAAAATCCAGAATTGGTAAGTTTCTACCAAGAAACAGATGGAGGAGAAGGCTTTAGTTTTGCTTTTGATAAAAATAAACAAAAAGATATTATTGAAATATTTAACAAAGGCATAGATGAAGCAAAAACTGATGGATTTTATAATACTTTAATTAAAAAATATGAATTAGAATAAGCGTGAATTTTCACGCTTATAGCTTAAAAAGTTAAAATTTCATATTTTCTCTCTTTTGCAATTTTTAAAATTTTTTCATCACCATTACATACAAAGGCTTTGCTAACAGACTCTAGTAAAGGTAAATCATTGATAGAATCACTAAAAAAATAAGAATCTTTCATCCATTTTTCATAATCTTTACCCAAATATTCCTTAAGTCTTAAAACCTTGCCTTCCTTAAAGCTATAAATCCCATAAGCTTTTCCACTAAATTTATCACCCACACGCTCGCATTTTATGGCTATGCTTTCTCTCACCCCCAAAAAAGAGGCGATTTTTCTAACTAAAAATTCAGCCGTAGCTGAAATTATAATACACCTTTGATCTTGATATTTGATTATAAGTTCTTTAGCTTTTTCATAAGGTTTTATATAAATTTTTATAAATTCATCTACTAAAGATGAAATTCTATCTTCATTTTTACCCTTAACACTTTGAAGAAAAAAAGTCATAAATTCATCCATATCAAGCTTTTTTTCTTGATATTGTTTTTGATAAAAAACAATTTTTTCTAAATATTCTTGAGGTAAAAAACCTTTTTCAACACAAAATTTAAGCCAAAGTTTAGCACTATCGCCTTGTATTAAAGTATCATCTAAATCAAATAAAACAAGCTTCATTTTAACTCTTTTGCTAAAGAAAGATTGAATTTTAAAGCGATTTTATCACCTGCTTCATAAGTACTATGAGTGCTAAAATTTAAAGTATCTACCTTAAATTCAATTTCTTGCACTCTAACCCTATAGCGTATGATATTACCTAGCAATGATTTTTCTTTGATCTTAGCCTCTAAGCCTTCGTTAGAAATTTCTATGGTTTCAGGACGCAAGGCTATATCTTTTTTAAAATCGTGTTTTAAACCCAAGCTATCAAGCTCTTTAGGGCTTAAAATATTGTAATTTCCTATAAAGCTAGCCACAAAATGAGATTCTGGCAAAAGATAAAGATTGTTTGCGTTGGAATTTTGTATGATTTTACCCTCATTCATTAAAATAATCCTATCGGATAACTCTAAAGCTTCTTCTTGATCATGCGTTACAAAAATAGTGGTGAGTTCAAGTTCTTTTTGAATTTCTTTAATTTGCACCCTTAAATGCTTACGAATTTTAGCATCAAGTGCCGATAAAGGCTCATCAAGCAAAAGTAAATCAGGTTTAGTCACCAAAGATCTTGCTAAAGCCACTCTTTGCATTTGTCCGCCTGAAAGCTTATGTGGATAAGTTTTAGCGTATTCTTCAAGCTCGACGAGTTTTAACATTTTTTTCACTCTTTTTTCTATGTCCTTTTTATCCATTTTTTTGATCTTTAAACCAAAAGCTACATTTTCAAAAACGTTAAGATTTGGAAAAAGAGCGTAATTTTGAAAAACCATACCTATATTTCTTTTTTGAGGACTTAATTTAGTAAGATCTTTATCATTTAAAGAAATTTTTCCTCCATTAATTTGGCTAAGCCCTGCTATACACCTTAAAAGAGTGGATTTTCCACAGCCACTTGGGCCCAAAAGGGTTATAAACTCACCCTTTTTAGCACTAAAATTAATATCTTCAAAAATAATTTTATCCCCATAAGCTTTTTTAAAATTTTTAATCTTTAAATAAGCCATTTTTTACTCCTTAATCAAACTAGCTATAAAAGTTGTTATAAAAATTAACACAAAATAAACTATTACCAAAGCACTAGAATAATGCCCACTTTGATTTTTGATATTATAAAGATAAACTTGCAAAGTCTCATAAGCACTTCCTACAAGAATATTTGCGTATAAAAATTCGCCTATTAAAAAAGAAAAACTTAAAAAAACTGCCACCAAAATTCCATTTCTTAAATTAGGCAAGACAAGCTTAAAAATCGCTCCCATTAAAGAACCTCCAAGCATAGCATTAGATGCGATGAGTTCATTTAAATTGACATTAGACATAGCATTATCTAAAGCCCTATATATAAAAGGCAAAGCTATAGTAAAATAAGTAAAAATGAGTATCCAAGCTGTGCCTCCTATATTGTCAGCATAAAGTTGCAAAAGCCCCACACAGCTAACTATAGGAGGTACAGCAAAAGGCATGATAATAAGTATATTTACAAAGGCTTTTAATTTTAAAAAATAATAATTTAGCACAAAAACCAAAGGAAAAACAAGAATCACAGAAAGTAAAATACTGCCCACACAAACAAGCAAAGAATGCCAAAGAGCAAGTAAAAATCTTTCGTCATGAAAAAGTTCTTGATACCATTTAAGCGTAAGATCATCAGGCAAAACACTTACACCCCAAGAAGTGGAAATAGAATATAAAAAAGTAGCCATTAAAGGCAAAGCTAAAAATAAAAAAACCAAAAACAAAACTGCATAATGATAAATTTTAGCTTTTAAACTCAAATTTTCATTCATTTAAAGCACCTTAAAATTATATTTTTTAGAAAGGAAATTGGCCATAAAGGTAACAACAAGCATGATAATAGTTATAATGATACTTAAAGCACTAGCCATATAAGGATCAAGATTGATATCGCCTGCGATTAAAGCAGCGATTCTTACAGGAGCGACATTAAAATTTCCCGAACTTAAAGCATAAATAGTCGCATAAGCTCCAAAAGCATTGGCAAATAAAATCACAAAAACACCAAACAAAGCAGGAGCGAGCAAAGGCAAAGCTATTTTTAACCAATATAAAAAATTGCCTCCACCTAACATTTTACAAGCATTTAAATGTGAATTTTCAAGACTTTTAAAAGCTGGAAGCAAAAGCAAGATCGCCAAAGGAATTTGAAAATACACATAAACAATATTTACCCCGAAATTAGCATAAACACTAACAAAAGGCTCTATACCTAAATTCTTCAAAAACACATTAACTACACCATTGCTTCCAAGAACTATAATGAAAGCAAAAGCTAAAGGAACTCCTGAAAAATTACTTATCATAGTATTTAAAGAAAAGAGAAAATTACATATTTTTGATGGAGCTAAAATAAATAAAGAATAGCTCGCCAAAAGCCCTATTAAAAGTCCAAAAATACTAGAAATAAAACTGATTTGTAAAGAATTTATAATGCTTTGTAGATAGAATTTGGACTCAAAAATATGTATAAAATTGGCTAAAGAATAAATTTCATCCTCTTCTACATAAAAAGCATTAAAAACAATCCAAATCAAAGGTGCTATCATAAAAAAAGTAAAAACTATAAAAAAAGGTAAAATACTTAAAAAGGCTAGAAATTTTTCTTTCATTTTTTGGCCTTTAAAATTTCATCATTATATCTCTTATCGTGTTTAAGTCCTAAAATTTCACAGACACTGCCACAAATTTCATCCTGTTTTATCTTGGCATTTTCATACGAAAAAGCACTACCAAAAGTGAAAAAAGGCACTAAAATTTCATCTTCGCTTAAGCCTCCATGACTTTTACCCTCTGTCATACCATGATCGCTTGTGATGATTACATTAATACCTTGTTCTAACCAAGTAGGCAAATACTCAGAAATCAAATTATCAACTTTTTTGGTTTTATTAGCATACTCGATAGAATGTGAGCCAAATTTATGTCCTGCATCATCTATATTCATAGAGTGTATAAGAGTAAAATCTAGATTATATTTGTTTCTTAAATGCTCTCCATCTGCAAATAAATGAGAATCTAAATAATCATCTTCATAATAAAAATGTCCATAAGGTAAAGTTAAATTTTCATCTTCTATGTGGCGATGTAAAGAAGGAATAAATTCTTTTTTATTATAAAGCTCAAAAACCCAATGATAAGCTGCGCCTCCAGCTTTTAAGCCTTGTTCTTTGCAAAGGTCAAAAATGCTTGTTTGTTTTGAAAAACTCAATTTATTATTAATTATCCCACTTAAAACAGGCTTTACGCCTGTTAATAAGCACTCGTATAAAGGACGAGACATACTAGGAAGTTCGCATTCTAAAGAATAAAATTTGCCTAAATTCTCTTTGCAAAGCGCATTTAAATATCCCATATTTATACTAGCGCTTTTACAATTTAAGCCATCAAGCACAACTAAAATAACTTTGGACATCATTTACTCTTTAAAAAATCTTTTACTTCAAGTAAAATAAACTCATTATCATCAGTTTTATTAGGTTCTCTACTTGAAGAATAAGGAAAGTTATTGTCATTTTCTACGACTATATGAGAGTCATCTACTATATCCACACCTTCTATGGTTTCAAAGGGAAAAACAAATTTATCATTTGCCAAAGGCTTTTTAGAAATTTTATTTCTATCTTTAATATTTAAAAGATCTATATAAGAAATTTTTTGAGCTTCATGAGTTTTATCATCTAATTTAACCTTATAAATTCTTTTAAATTGAGCTACATTATTAAAACAATGCTTAGTATCTTCACCTTCTTTGCAAGCCTTATCTTTAGTGCCTTCTTTTTGATCTCTTTCTATGATGATGCCGTATTTATCATCTATCATATTAAAATCACCTATGGAATGGCTTTTATCTTCTAAGAAATATTTATAAGTTTTTCCAGTGAATTTTTTATTTTTTACATCAAATTCTATGATTCTTAGATATTCTTTACCTTTTTCATTCTCATAAGCGTTGTTATTATAAATGCTTCCTTCTAAAAGCAAATAAAGTTTAGAACCATCTTTAGAGCTTGCCATAGCTTCAAAGCCTTTAGAACGCTTGATATTAAATTTCTCATTTTCTCCATCAGGCTTATCGCTAAATTTTAAACTTGGATTATCAGGAGAAATAAGTTTTTTACCCTCCACATACACATCAAAAACTTCTTTCAAATTCCCATTCTTATCAAAATGAAGCAAATAAGGACCAAATTCATCACCTATATAAAATTCATCATTGATAACCTGTATACTCTCAGTATCAAAATCAGCCCCACTTAAATACCTTTCTTTGGTTGTTTCGGTGGTTATAGGATAGGGGTATTTTTTATCACTATCTTTAAAAAAAACTGTTTTTAAAAGTTCGTATTTTGAGTTTTTAAAATCAAATTTAAACTCGTGAGCATAAAGCATAGAATCATAAGAATTATACTTTTTACCCAAGCCATTATCGCTAATTACCCAAAAAACATCTTTTTTTGGAATATATTTTATCCCACTATGTCCTTGTATAGGTTGATTTTTAAAAGGTAAATAAAAATCTGTTTCCCTGTTTCCCTTAGATTTAAAAGTTCCAATTTTTTCTTCTCTAGTGATATTTGCAAATTTCCCATAAGTTTTAAAAAAATCAGGAGCATCCTTAGGAGGTTTTACTGTACTTTTAGAATCTATGATAATATGCCCTGCTAAATTGGCCTCATACTCTTGAACTCCAAATAAAACACTGCAAAGCATAGCACTTGTTAAAATAACCTTTTTCATCCAATCTCCTTTATTTCATATCCACTATAACTTTTTCTTGCCAAAGTTGTGGTAATTCTTTAGTGCTTTTTTCCCAAGCTTTTTGATCTTTGATTGCTCTTGCATTTTTGTATTGCTCACTTGGTAAAAGTTTGGCTTTTATATCATCTGGCAAGATAATATGATCAATTCTTATTGGCCTTGCATAACCTTTTGCTAGATTGATTTGTCCTTTATCAGAAAGTATAAACTCACGGGCTAATTTAGCCGTATTTGGATGTTTTGCGTATTTATTGATAATAGTTGTATAACCCGAAATAACACTACCATCAGCAGGGATTAAAACTTCATAACGATCTTTGCCCACTTTATCTCTATAGCCTAAACCATTAAAATCCCAAACTAAACCCACTTCAACTTCACCTTTTTCAAGATTGGCTATACTTACATCATTATTTACAAGTCTTCCTTGTTTGGCTAAAGTATTAAAAAAAGCTAAAGCAGGACTTAAATCTTTTTCATCCCCGCCTAAGGCATAATTAGCTGCTAAAACTGCACTCACAGCTTGAGCTGCTACACTTACATCACCCACGGTAATTTTATAATTTCCCTTAAGCAAATCTTGCCAAGTTTTAGGTATATCTTTTACTACATCTTTATTGACTATAAAAGCTATGGTTCCTGTATAAGCTAAAAGCCAATTTCCATCTTTATCTTTAGCCCAAGTTGGAATTTGATCCCAGTAGCTTGTCTTAAAAGGCTGAGCTACTCCTTGTTTAACTGCTATCTCTCCAAAAGAAGCTCCTACATCCCCTATATCACCGCTTGCATTTTTCTTTTCGGCTTTAAATTTAGCAATTTCTTGAGCTGAACTCATATCTGTATCGCTATGTTCTATGCCATAAAGATTTTTAAGATCTGCCCAAGTATCCTTCCAATTTGCCCAAGTATCAGGCATAGCTAAAGAATTTACCCTACCTTCTGCTTGCGCAGCTTTAATCAAATTCTCATCAATAGCTTGTGAATTTGAAAACAATAAGGCAACAAGACCTAAACTTAAGAAAAATTTCTTACTCATTTTTTTCCTTTCAAAAAATATTTTGAAAATTTAATGAGTTTTAGAAACATTTTAGAAACAAGTTAATTTTTAAGCAAACAAGGTTATAATTTTAAAGTCATAAACAAGGAGCGATCATGCTTTATATTTATATCAAAACTCAAAATGCTTTAGTTCAAAGAATCAATTTTAATCTCGATAGTCAAGAACTACCACAAAATATTTTATGGATTGATTTACTTCATCCAAGTGCAGCAGAAATTGCTTTTATATCAAGTGAATTTAATCTTGAGTTTCCTACAAAAGAAGAAAGGGAAGAAATAGAGCTTAGCGCAAAATATTGGGAAGATAATGCGACAATAACCATCAATGCTCATTTTTTAGTAAGAGATCTTAAAAATAATGAAGAGGATAGGAATTTAATCAAGCTTCGCACAGAAATTGTTACTTTTGCTACCGCTAAAAATATCTTATTTACTATAAGATATAACGAATTTAGCACTTTTGAAGAAATTCAAGCAAGGATTTTAGCTAGTCCAAAGAATTTTGAAGATGGTTTTGATATTATTGATAAAATGTTTGAAGTGCGCGTTGAAAAAGATGCGGATTTACTAGAATGGATAGATAAAGAAGCAAGACGCTTAAGAACAAGTGTTTTAGAAAAAAAAGATGAATATAGTTATGATGAAATGCTAAAGGATATTTCAAGTTTGCAAGAGCTTAATATGCGCGTAAGAGATTCTTTGTTTGATAAGCGTCGCGCTATGACTTCTTTGCTAAAAAGCGATAAAATCGATAAAGATATAAAACAAAATCTCACTATAGTTTTAAAAGACTTAAATTCTTTGGTTGAATTTAGCGTTTCGCAACTTAATATCTTAGATAATATCCAAACCATTTTAGCCAGCCAAATCAACATAGAACAAAACAAAATCATTAAAATTTTCACCGTTGCAACTGTTGCCATGATGCCACCTACTTTAATAGGAACTGTTTATGGTATGAATTTTAAATTTATGCCCGAACTTGAACTTCACTATGCTTATCCCATAGTGCTTGGCGTGATGGTAATTTCTATCATTTTACCTTTGGTTGTTTTCAAGAAAAAAGGATGGTTATAAAAATTTATTAAGGAGAAACAATGGATACAATAAACATAGGAATTTTAACCCTAAGCGATAGAGCAAGTAGTGGCATATACGAAGATAAAGCCACTGCTGAAATTGAAAGAGTGTTAAATTCATATATAAAAAATGATATTATTTATCATAAAGAATTAATCCCTGATGATTATGATTTGATCATTAAAAAATTACTTTATCTAGCAGATGAAAAAAAATGCGATTTGATTGTTACAAGCGGAGGTACAGGTCCAGCACTTCGTGATGTAACCCCAGAAGCCACGGAAGCCGTGTGTGATAAAATGATGCCAGGTTTTGGAGAACTTATGCGCTTAGAAAGTTTAAAATATGTCCCAACAGCTATACTTTCAAGACAGAGTGCAGGAATTCGCAATAAATCTTTTATCATTAATTTACCAGGAAATCCTAAGGCTATAAAAGAATGCCTAGAGCCTGTTTTTCCGGCTATACCTTACTGTATCGATTTGATAGAAGGTGCTTATATAGAAGCAAATGATGAAGTTATTAAGGTTTTTCGCCCTAAGAAAAAATGTCAAAATTAAAATTTATTAGCTCTGATAAGTCTGCTTAATTGTCTAGCAAGCAGACTTGCCGAAGCTTCATCTTTGCTTATCTTTTGCACTTTATTTTTAAACTTACAAAGTCTGTCATCTAAAATCACATCATTGATTGGAATTTTAGGCTTTTCTTTTTGTTTTTGTGAAATCTTTTTCTTAAAAAACATTCTTTAATCCTTTTTTTATAAATATACACCAACTTAGTTGAAAAGAATATTATTTTAGATTTTAAACTATTAACTTTATTTCATTATTTTAAGCTAGAATTCGCAAAAAACCAATCAAGGAAAAATAATGACTTTAATTGCAATTTTATGTCTTTACACAGCACTTTTATCTTGGATTTCCTATGCTCAAATTCGTTTCTTAGAAAGAGAAAAAGACAAACAAGCTCAAATTTTAAGCGAAAAAGACTATCAAAATGCAGCAGATATTGCCATCGAAAATGAAAAATTTAAACTATTTTCCAATTTTTATAATTTAATCATCAGTATTGCATGGATAGGTTTTGGATTTTTATACCTTAAAGAATTACTTATCTTAAACAACACTCGTTTTGAAAATACTTTATTTTTATTATCTTTTTTAATAATCACAAGTATTTTAAATCTACCTTTAAGTATTTATGAAAGTTTTATCAAAGATAAAGCCCATGGTTTTTCAAATATGACTGTAAAACTTTTTATCAAAGATACTATGAAAAGTCTTATTTTAACTTTAATATTTGGATTTTTAATCCTTTATGCTTTGCTTTTTTGCTATGATTTTTTTGGAACTTTTTGGTGGATTGCAGCCTTTATTTTTGCCTTTTGTATTATAGTGATTATAAATCTCATCTACCCTACCTTAATAGCACCTATTTTTAATAAAATGGAAAAACTAGACGATGAAAATTTACTGAAAAAAATCAGCTCTTTAATGAAACAATGTGGGTTCAGTGCAAATGGGGTTTATGTTATTGATGCAAGCAAAAGAGATAAGCGTTTAAATGCTTATTTTGGTGGACTTTTTAAAAGCAAAAGAGTGGTGCTTTTTGATACATTATTAAAAGCCTTAAATGAAAGAGAACTTTTAGCTGTTTTAGGACACGAGCTTGGACATTTTGTTCATAAGGATATTATCAAAGCTTTATTTAACGGCGCTATAACTATGTTTTTACTTTTTTTTGTTTTTGCAAATTTACCTGAATTTGTTTACTTAGAAAGTCATCTAGAAGGAGTAAATGGCGGTGTGTTCGCTCTTTTATTTATCTTTGCAAATATTTTTAGCTTTTTAATCTCTCCTATGCTTAATGCCTTAAGTAGAAAAAATGAATTTGCAGCCGATCAACACGGAGCTAAAGTTACAAGCAAAGAAGATATGAAAAATGCATTGATAGCTCTAGCAAGAGAAAATAAAGCTTTTATAAAAACAAGTAAAATATATACATTTTTTTATCTCAGCCATCCAAGTATTAGTGATAGAATCAAGGCTCTTTCTTGACTATAAAAAATGCTCTTATGGAAGCTAAATCTAGCTTAAAAGGTTATGAAAATGAAGCAGTATTTATACTTTGCGAATATCTAAAAAAAGATAAAGCTTGGTTATTTTTAAACCAAGATATACAAATAGATCATGAACCTTATTTTGAGCTTATAAGGCGTTTTAAATCTGGAGAACCTTTTGAATATATATTTGAAAAAGTAGATTTTTGGGGATTAGAATTTAAGATAAAAAAAGGCGTTCTAATCCCTCGCTACGATAGTGAAATTTTACTTTTTCAAATTTTAAATTTATGCAAAAAAAATACTTTTAATGGGATTTTAGAAATAGGATTTGGAAGCGGAATTTTAAGCATTGTTTTAGCCAAAGAACTTGGGTTAAAAATCACAGCCTGCGATATCAATCCCAAAGCCTTAGAATTAGCTTTAGAGAATGCCAAATTACACAAAGTCGATCACTTGATTGACTTTAAACTTTGTAATTTTAAGCAAATTAAAGAAAATTATGATTTTATTTTTTCAAATCCGCCCTATATTAAAAATTCATATCCTATAGATATTTGGGTGCAAAAAGAACCCAAAGAGGCTTTATTTGGCGGAGAAAAAGGATATGAAATTCTAGAAGAAATCATACATTTTTCCCTTGATAAAAAAGTTAAATTTTTAGCTTGCGAATTTGGCTATGATCAAAAAGAAATTTTGGAAAAAATTTTATATCAAAATAATTTCATTGTTGATTTCTTCAAAGATGAACAAGATTATAATCGTGCTTTTATAGCTAAATTAACAAATATGCGTTATGATAAAAAATAAAAGGAGAAACTCTTGAAAGCTGTTAATTTATTTTTACTTGCCTCCATCATAGGGGTTGAACTCATACTAGGAATAGTTGTTGCACCAACAATTTTTTTTCCTCAAAATCTTATAGGAGAAGGAGTGTTGAGCCATTTTCACAGTGGCTTAATGATGACGCAAATTTTTATTAAAATGGGATATTTGCTGATTTTTGTTTCAGTGGTTAATTTTTTATATGAAATTTATTCTCTTATAAAAGATGAAATGAAATTTCAAATAAAATTTTCAAAATTTATGCTGAGTTTGCTTATTTTGATTTTAAGCTTAATATTTGTTTTTTATTTTACTAATACCATAATTGAACTCCAAAACTTAGGCGAAAACGCTACAAAAACTCAAGAATTTATCAGTATCCATAATGCAAGTGAAGTGGTGATTAAAATCATCTTAATAATGCAAGTTTTTTTATATTTCTTAAGCTTTAAAATAGCAAAAAAATGATAAAATACTAAATAAATCCAAAAGAGAAGGAGTAGGCCATGATGATCTCTGATGCAACTATGATGCAACAAAATTATTATTTAAATAATGCACAAAAAGCTAGCGATAAAGCTTTAGAAAATATTGCAGCTGTTCGCGCAATAAGTGGAGTTGATAGTGCTAATTTAGCTATTGCTGATTCTTTAAGATCTCAATCAAGCACTATAGATCAAGGTGTCGCAAATGCTTATGATGCTATAGGGGTTTTACAAATTGCAGATGCTAGCCTTACCAATATCTCTCAAAGCGCAGATAGACTTAATGAACTTTCAGTAAAAATGAACAATGCTGCACTTAATGATTCTCAAAAAGGAATGCTAAGAACAGAAGCAACACGCATACAAGAATCCATCAATGATTCTTTTAATAATGCAACTTATAATGGAAAAAATGTCTTTCAAACTATGAATTTTGTAGTAGGTAGCGGAACTGAAACTACAAATTTAAATCCATTAGCAACAGGTGGATTAAGCATAGATAATCAAGATAGTATTACAAATTTTATGGATCAACTTGGAAGTTTAAGAAGTGAAATAGGCTCAGGTATCAATGCCATTACATCAAATATTAATGCAAGTGTTCAAAATAGCATCAACTCAAAAGCAGCTGAAAATAATTTACTAAATAATGATATGGCAAAAAATGTTAATGATTTTAATGCCAATTATCTAAAAGAAAATGCTGCTGCTTTTGTTGCTGCGCAATCCAACATGCAGCTTCAAAGCAAAATTGCTAATTTATTACAATAATATAAGCCCTAAATAGGGCTTATTTCTTTATCAAAATGACTTTAGAGCAAATTTTAGAAAAAACCAAAAACGTTCGTCTTGTAGCCGCAAGCAAGTATGTCGATGCAAGTATAATTGAAAAGCTTTTTGATCAAGGTATAGTAGAATTTGGAGAAAATCAAGTCCAAGCTCTAGCACAAAAAAAAGAAAATCTTGATGAAAAAAAACTAGACATAAAGTGGCATTTTATAGGAACGCTACAAAGCAACAAAATCAATCTCTTAATCAAACAAAAACCTATATTATGGCACTCTTGCAATGGTATTAAAATAGCTAAAGCTATGGACAAAAGACTTGATTATAAATTAAATACTTTATTAGAAATCAATAGTGCAAATGAAAATAGCAAAAGCGGTCTAGATCCAAATCAAGCTGTAGAAGAATATTTACAAATACAAGAAGAGTGCTCTAATCTAAATCTTTGTGGCGTAATGAGTATAGGCTCACACAGCCAAGATAAAGAAAGTATTATAAAAAGCTTTGAAACTACATTTAAAATTTATGAAATTCTTCAAAAACATGGGGCTAAGATTTGCTCTATGGGGATGAGTAATGATTTTGAAATTGCTATAAAATGCGGATCCAACTTGGTAAGACTCGGAAGCATTTTATTTAAAAATCTTAAGTAAGAACAATCTTACTTAAGCATATTTATTAGAAATTTCCTCTACTATACTATCAGAGATAATAAAATCTGTATGATAAAGCAAGCAAGATCCCGCACTAATAACTTTTAAAACAAGTTTTTTATTATTTTTTTCATTAGGATTATGTGCATTTCTAGCAATTTCATGAATTTCATAGATTAATTCTCTATTCAATCTTGTCAAATCTAGCTCTATGATATTTTTTTCAAATTCCTTAGGTTCTGCGGTAAAATGATTTTCTTCTTTATTTTTAAAATCTTTTTTTGCTCCAAATTTTTTTATAGCTTTAATCTCGCCATCTTCAAGACTTTGCAAATCTTTAATTGCTTTTAAAAAAAAGCTAGGCTTCTCCCCTCCCTCAGCTTTAAATCCCAATACAAAACCATAGGCATTATTTTTTAAATTTTCATCTTTGATGATGTTTTCTATTTCTTCCACATTGCTTTCAAATACAGTAGCATCAAACGAAGAATAATAATCCAAAATTTCAATTCTACCATAACGCTTATTATTTTTACTCATCATGGATTTGAAATCTTCAATTTTACCTATACTTAAAATTTCTCCATTGTTTTTTAAACTTTCAAAATCTAAACTTTTAACATAATCTATGGCATTAATTTGTTCATAAAATCGATCTAAAGGATGGCCTGAAACATAAATTCCTAAAATTTCTTTTTCATATCCTAATTTTTCCATCACTTCAAATTCTTCATTTTTGGGAGTAAAATTTACTTGAACACCTGAAGTTAATTCCTCTTCACCAAAAAGAGAACTTGCAGCATTTTTTCTTACTTCAGCCATTTTACGCGATGCTTCGCTAAGATTTTCCATATTATCAAACAAAGCTTTTCTAGTAAAACCAAACTCATCAAAAGCCCCTGCCTTAATAAGACTTTCTAATGTTCTACGGTTTATTTTGGTAGGATCTATCTTACCTAAGAAATCATTAATATCCTTAAATTCTCCATCTTGTCTTGCTTCAAGTAAATTTTCAACTGCAGGAATACCCACACTTTTTATAGCCCCAAGTCCGTATATAATAGCATCCTTGCCATCTTGCTCTAAAGCACTAAATTCACGGATCGCTTTGTTAATCGATGGAGGTAAAAGTTTAATATTCATTTTTTTCATCTCATCAATATAAACAGCAATTTTATCCACATTGTTTTCTTCGCTTGTTAAAAGTGCTGCCATAAATTCACTAGGATAATAAGTTTTTAAATAAGCTGTTTGAAAAGTAATCAACGCATAAGCCGCAGAGTGAGATTTATTAAAACCATATCCTGCAAATTTTACGATAAGCTCCCATAAATCCTCAGCTTTTGCTCTATCATATCCTTGTTTTTCTGCTCCATCTGCAAAATCAGTTTTAAGCTTTTTCATCTTCTCAGGATCTTTTTTACCCATAGCACGACGCACTACATCAGCACCTCCTAAAGAAAAGCCACCTATAATTTGAACAATTTGCATAACCTGTTCTTGATAAACAATAACCCCATAAGTAGGTTCTAAAACCTTTTCTAAACTGTCAAAAGGATATTCTATACTTTTTAAACCATGCTTTCTGTCGATAAAATCATCAAGCATTCCTGATTCCATAGGGCCTGGACGATAAAGCGCAAGAACCGCAATGATATCTTCAAAACGCTCTGGTTTTAAGCGTGCATTTAAACTTTGCATACCGCCTGATTCGATTTGAAAAATTCCCAAAGTATTTCCACTTTGTATGGTTTTATAAACTTTGCTATCATTTACATCTATAGTTTCCCAAATAATGTCTTTATTGTAACGCTTTTTAATAAGCTTGATCGCATTATTGATTACTGTTAAGGTTTTAAGACCTAAAAAGTCAAATTTTATCAAATCCACATCTTCTAAATGATCTTTAGAATACTGCGTTACCAAATGTCTTTCATCATTTTTACTTTGTCTAAAAAGCGGAGTTTTCTTCCATAAACTTTCATTAGAAATTACAACACCTGCTGCATGCATACCCGCATTGCGATTTAATCCTTCTAAAGCTCTTGCATACTCCCAAACTTCAGGACCTTTAGGATGACGATCGATAAATTCTTTGATTTTAGGTTCTTTTTCATAAGCAGCATCAAGAGTGATTTTAAGCTCTTCAGGCACAAGTTTAGCAAGCTCATCAGCATCTTGAATACTCATATCACAAACTCTAGCCACATCACGAATCACCCCTTTAGCCAAAAGTTTACCAAAGGTAATCACCTGTGCAACTTTATCTGCTCCATATTTATCAATCACATAGTCAATCACTTCAGCACGTCTGTCTTGACAAAAATCCACATCAATATCAGGCATGCTCACACGCTCAGGATTTAAAAAACGCTCAAAAAGTAGACTATAAGGAATAGGATCTAAATCCGTAATCCTTAAACAATAAGAAACCAAACTTCCTGCAGCTGATCCTCTTCCAGGGCCTACTGGAATACCTTTATCTTTAGCCACTTTAATAAAATCATGAACAATAAGCATATAACCTGAAAATTTCATATTTTTAATGATGTTAATTTCTACTTCAAGTCTTTGTTTGTATTCTTCATGCTTGCTTTCATCGATAAATTTTAATCTCTCTTCAAGTCCCTTTTTGCAAAGTTCTTCAAAAACTATGTCATCATTATCAAAGCTAAATTCTTTTGTTTCTTCAGGTAAGATAATATTATGATCTTTAGCATATTCTCTTGTAAATTTAAAATTCGGTGGAGTGGGATTGCCAAGATTAAGATCTAAATTACATTTTTGTGCGATTTCTTGTGTATTTTCTATAGCTTCTGGAATATCTGCAAAAAGCTCACTCATTTGCTCAGGGCTTTTAACATAAAATTCATGCACACTATGACGCATTCTATCAGGATCATTAAGTTTTTTTCCCATAGCTATACACATAAAAACCTCATGGGCAGCCGCTCTTTCTTTGAAAGTATAATGCGTATCATTTGTAGCAATAATTTTTATATTTAATTCTTTAGAAAGTCTGATAATATCATCATCTATCATTCTTTGGTCGCCTATACCATGACGCATGATTTCAAAATAAAAATCATCTTTAAAAACTTTTTTATACCATAGCGCCGCTTCTTTTGCTGCTTCATAGCCTTTTGCACCAAAACGCACATTTCTTTCACTATAAGTATTTAAGTGCCAATTTACTTCACCTTGCAAGCAAGCAGAAGAGCAAATAAGACCTTCGCTATGATCTTCCAAAAGCTTTTTATTGATACGCGGATAATAATACAAACCTTTAATATAACTTTGAGAACTTAAATACATTAAATTTTGATATCCGATCTCATTTTTTGCATACAAACAAAGGTGAAAACGCTGACGAGAACTTTTATCATCTAATTCATCGTGATTATGTAAATACGCTTCCATACCAATGATAGGTTTTAAACCTTGTGCTTTCATTGTTTGATAAAAATCAATTGCCCCAAACATATTTCCATGATCTGTCATAGCCACACTTGTAGCACCCTGCTCTTTTAAAGTCAAAGCTAATTCTTTAAGCTTATTGGCTCCATCAAGCAAAGAATATTCTGTATGTAAATGCAAATGTGTAAATTGACTCATTTTCTTCCTTTAGTTTTTTAAGGCTTATTTTAATTTTGATAAAAATTATAAATTTTTCTCGCTGAATTTGAAAGAAATTGGCCCTAAATTTCAACTTAAATTTGATAAAAAGGCAAAAATTCAGCCAAAATAAACTATAATAAAATCTAAGATTTTAATCTTAATAAAATGAACTTTTCAAAGGATGAAATGATGAAAGTAAAAATTGCTTATTGCAATCTTTGAAATTATCGCCCACAAGCTGCAAGGGTTGCAGAAGAACTACAAAGCGATTTCAAAGATGTTGAAGTAGAATTTGAAATTGGCGGCAGAGGTGATTTTATCGTTGAAGTAGACGGAAAAGTTATCTTCTCTAAAACACAACTTATTAATTGCGAAAGCGAAAGATTTCCATATCAAAATGAAATTAATCAATTAATAAAAAATAGAGTGTAATCAAACACTCTATCATAACATTTTCTCATATTCCTTACCAATATATATGTTTTGCTCATACTCGATAATAGGACGCTTAATACAACTTGGATTTTCTAATACAATTTTTTCAAGTTCTTTTTCATTTAAATTTTTAACTTTTTCTTTGTTTAAACCAAGTTTTTTAGAAGTTAATCCAGCAGTATTGATAAGTTCTTCAAAAGATTTTTGTTTTAACCATGTGTATAAAATATCTTGATTAATCTTTTTAATATCCATAAAATCAAACACAATGCCTTTTTGTGTTAAAGCATCCATAGCTTTTTTTACAGAATTGCAATTTTTAATACCATAAAGTTTCATTTTCTAGCCTTTTTTACCAAATCTGCGATTAAAAAAGCAAGTTCTAATGCTTGATCCGCATTAAGTCTTGGATCGCATTGAGTCTCATAACGATCTTCCAAGCTTTGAGCAGTAACATTGCTTGCACCACCTGTACATTCTGTTACATCTTTCCCAGTCATTTCAAGATGCACCCCACCTGGATAAACTCCTTCGCTTATTGCAATCTCAAAAAAAGATCTCACTTCTTGCATGATTTTATCAAACTCACGTGTTTTAAAATTACCTGCTTTTACTGTATTTCCATGCATAGGATCTATGCTATATACTAAATTTAAACCTTCACTTTTAAGTTTAGAGAAAATTTTTGGCAAATTATTGATAATTTTATCTGCACCCATGCGGATAATAATATTTAATCTTCCTTCTTCATTATTTGGATTTAAAACATTTGCTAAAGCTATGATATCATCTGCACTTGCACTAGGTCCTATTTTAACCCCTAAAGGATTTTTTACTCCTCTTAAAAAATGTACATGAGCTTCATCAAGCGCTCTTGTTCTTTCACCTATCCAAAGCATGTGAGCTGAACAATCGTAAATTTCTCCACTTAAACTATCCACTCTAGTTAAAGCTTCTTCATAAGGCAAAAGTAAAGCTTCATGTGAAGTATAAACACTAACTTCTCTTAGGCTTGGAGTATTACTTGTATTAATCCCACAAGCTTCCATAAAAGCTAAAGCTTGTGAAATTTTTTCACTGATATCAGTATATTGCTTATGGAGTTCACTCTTTTTTAAAAAACCCAAATTCCAACGATGTACTTCATGCAAATCTGCTAAACCACCCTTAGCAAATCCACGTAACAAATTTAGCGTTGTTGCACTTTGATAATAAGCTTCAAGCATTCTATGTGGATCAGGAATGCGTGCTTGTTCGCTAAATTCAAAACCATTAATAATATCACCACGATAACTAGGAAGACTTATACCATTTAACTCTTCAAAATCACTACTTCTTGGCTTAGCAAACTGCCCTGCAATACGACCAATTTTTACAACAGGACATCCACCGGCAAATGTAAGCACTATAGCCATTTGAAGTAAAATTTTAAACATATCACGGATATTTACAGCGCCAAAATTTTCAAAGCTTTCAGCACAATCTCCACCTTGAAGTAAAAAAGCTTCTTTTTTACAAACTCTTGCTAAAGACTTTTGAAGATTTCTCACTTCTCCAGCAAAAACCAAAGGAGGAAGCTTCTCAAGTCTTGCTAAAACTCTATTCATTTCCTCTTGATCTGGATAGATAGGTTGCTGTTTTATAGGATAGTTTTTCCAAGAATTCTTAGTCCACATGGTTTTTTCTTTCGTTTTATTTATCAGCTTCCTCTATAAGTTGAATAACCAAAAGGAGAAAGGGTTATTGGAACATGATAATGTTTTTGATCTTTAGAAAGCTCAAAACTTACCTCTACAAAAGGATAAAAAGTATTTATTTTGTGTGATGTGTAATAGTCTTTTGTGAAAAATTTAAGCTTATAAATTCCAAAAGCCCTATTTTCAGCTTTTTCATATGGTAATAAATCTCCTATTCTACCATTTTCTTCGGTAAATTCTTCACTTACTTTTTTCCACTGTTGATTTGCTTCCAACTTATAAAGCTCAACTTTTACTTTAGGAGCAGGTTGTCCAGAAGTAATATCCAAGACATGAGTACTTAATTGATATTCAGTAGCACTCAAAAACATTGGCACGCTTGCTAGTATTAATAAAGTTTTTTTAATAGAAAACATTTTCTCTCCTTGTATAATATTTACAAGGAATATTATACAAGAGTATTATTAATAATTAAAATCAAATAATAAAAATTATAAATTAATTATAATTATTTAATTGTTAGGCTTATAATAAAAAATAATTATAAATTATTTTTTAAGCTCTTTAATACGCGCTGCTTTACCGCGTCTATCTCTTAAGTAGAATAATCTTGCACGGCGTACACGACCACGACGCAAAACAGTAATACTTTCTAAACTTTCACTATAAATAGGGAAAATTCTCTCAACGCCAACATTATTAGCGCCCATTTTACGCACGATAAAAGTTTCACTTACTCCATTACCTCTTCTAGCAATACAAATACCCTCAAAATTTTGGATTCTTGTTTTATCCCCTTCTTTGATGCGAATTGCAAGCTTTAAAGTATCACCAGCACGAAAATCTGGAACATTTTTACCTTCAATTTGTTTTGCTTCAAATTGTTCTATATATTTATTTTTCATAAAAAATCCCTTATTTTTTGCGTTCATGCTCTAAAAATAAATCTGGACGAAAAAATTTCGTTTTGCAAGACGCCAAAGTAGTTTTTAAACTTGCAATTCTAGCGTGATTACCCTTTAAAAACTCTGAAGGAGTATAAAATTTTTTATTTTTTTTCTCAAAAATAAAAGGTTTTGAAAAAGCAGGCGCTTCGAGTAAATTATTTTCAAAGCTTTCTTCTTCCAAACTTTCCATATTTCCTAAAACCCCGTTAACATTTCTTAAAATCGCATCACACATTACAAGCGCAGGTAATTCTCCTCCTGTTAAAATAAAATCCCCTATGCTAAAAACTTCATTCGCAAAAATTTCAAGCACTCTTTCATCTATACCTTCATAGCGCCCGCATACAAAAACTATATGTTCTTTTTTACTTAAGCGTTTGGCGTCTTTTTGATTAAAGGTTTTACCACTTGGATTTAAAAAAATAAAATAGGGATTTTCTTTTTTTTCTTGAATACTTCTTAGCACCTCATACATAGGTTCAGCTTGCATCAAAAGTCCAGCTCCACCACCTATTTTATAATCATCGACTTTATGATAAGAATTTTTAGAAAAATCTCTTGGATTATAAAAATTAAGTTTGAAAAGTTTTTTTTCTTTTGCTCTTGCAAGTATAGAATCTTGAAAGTAAAATTCCATAAGATTAGGGAACAAAGAAACGAAGCTAAATTTCATGAATTTTCTAAAATTAAAAAAGCATCTTGCGTACAAAAAATCTGTCGTTTTTCTATATCTATATTTTTAACAAATTTATCTAAATATGGAATAAAAAATATTTTAGGATATTTTTTTTCAACCCATTTTTCATCACTTTGAATTTCAAATAAATAAGAAGCTCCAGTTTCCAAGATATCAATCACTTTACCTAATCTTTTATCTTCTTCAAAAACTTCACACTCTAAAATATCAAAATAAAAAAACTCATCTTTTTTTAATTTACAAGTTTGTCTGCTTTTCTCGATACTCTGAAAAAGAATAAGATTAATTAATTCTTTGGCCTTTTCTATATCTTCATAATTTTCAAATAAAACAGTAGAATTGCTTGCATTATAATGCTTAATCTTTAACATTTCTTTGGTGTTTTTTATAAAAAAAGTAGCATCTTTTTTAAATTGAGAAGAAAAGTCGCTCAGGTTATGCAATTTTACATAACCCTTAAGACCCACAGTTTTACCAAGTTTTGCAACTTGAACAAAATCTTTTTCACTCAAGTGCTTTTACCGTTACTCTATAAGAACTTGCATCCTTGCTCTTATAAGCAGAGATTACGGTTTTTATAGCATTGATCATTTTTCCATTTTTACCTATAAGCTTACCTGTATCAACCTTATGTGCAAAAAGAACAATCTCAAAAAAATTTTCACTTAATTCAATTTTTTGAGTATCAATCTGTTCAGGATAATCTGCAATTAATTTTGCGTATTCTCTAAGAAAATTCTCTACCATGATTATTTGCTAGTGATAGAAGCAACTTTATCGCTAAGTTTTGCACCAACACTTTTCCAATAAGCTAAACGCTCTGCATCAACTTTAATTACCTCAGGTTCTACCATAGGATTATAATACCCAATACTTTCTATCCAACCACCATCACGACGTTTTCTACTGTCTGTAACTACAATACGATAAAATGGTCTTTTAGTTCTACCCATTCTTGTAAGTCTAATAACTGTCATTTATACTCCTTAAAAATTAAAAATTTTATTTATAGATACTATAAAAAGTATTTATAAATAAAATTTAAAATTGCCTTCTAGCTTGACTCATCATCTGTGTTAAACTTTCCATTCCTTTTTTACCTGAAAATCTTTTTGCAAGCTTTGCTGCATTGCTAAATTGTTTTAAAAAACGATTGACTTCTACCTGAGAAAGACCTGCTCCCTCTGCTATACGACGCTTTCTAGCATTATTTAATAAATCAGGATTTTCTCTTTCTTTTGGAGTCATTGAAGAAATCATTGCTTTAATGCGTATGATTTCTTTAGAATTATCCAAATCTATATCTTTTACCGCATTTGCCATTCCGCCAAGTCCTGGTATCATGCCGATTAAAGATTTCATACTTCCCAATTTTTTAATACTTTCCATTTGATTAAGAAAATCATTAAAATTAAACTCCCCTTTTTTAATTTTTTGATTGAGTTTTTTAGCCTCTTTTTCATCAATAATCGCAGCAGTTTTTTCAGCTAAAGTTGCCAAATCACCCTCACCCATAATACGACTTACTATACGATCTGGTATAAAAACTTCTAAATCTGCTACTTTTTCACCCACACCAATAAATCTTAAAGGAATACCGATTTGTTTTGCTATACCTAAGGCTACTCCACCTTTAGTATCTGCATCAAATTTTGATAAAATTACCCCGCTGATACCTAAAACTTCATTAAAACTAGCCGCAGTCTTAACCCCATCTTGACCACTCATTGCATCAGCAACATAGAAAATCTCATCAGGATTTAAAACATCCTTAACTACTTTTAATTCATTCATCAAAGCCTCATCTATAGCCAAACGTCCAGCAGTATCCACAAGCAAAACATCCACCATAGAACTTTCAGCCTTTTTTAAAGCCTCTTTAGCAACCCTAATAGGATCTTTTTCATTTTCTATAAAGAAAAGTTCAATTTCATTAGCTTCACAAAGTTGTCTTAGCTGCTCCACTGCCGCTAGACGCTGTAAATCACAAGCTGCAACTAAAACTTTTTTATTGCGTAATTTTAAATAATTTGCAAGTTTGATAGTGCTTGTAGTCTTACCGCCCCCTTGCAAACCTGCCATTAGAACTACTGTTGGGGGTTTAGAAGCAAAAACAAAACCTTGATTTTTGCCATTGACACTTAAAATATTTTCTAAATTTACTTTAATGGCATTTAAAAATTGTTTTTGACCTATTCCGTTTTGCTTTACATCTTCTTCTATCAAAGTCAAAAGCTCTTTAGTTACCTTATGGTGAACATCTGCTTTTAAAAGAGCTTTTTTTAAGGTTTCTAAAGCGTTCTTAAGTGCTTTTTCATCATCAACAAAACGTAATTTATTAATCGCTGATTTAAAAGATTCGCTAACTAACTCAAACACTTTATCACCTTTCTATAAAATTTTTAAATTAAACCTTGCATTATACAAAATTTTTTCTTAAATGGCTTTAAAAATCTAAATTTTTTATCTCAAAGCCAACTTTTGCAAAACTATTATCTAGCTCAGCCTTAAAATAATAATCAAAAATTTTAATTTCATAACTATGTAAATACATTCTATCGCTTGAAATTTTAGCATATTTTTCATCACCTACAACGCCATGTTTTATAAATTTAGCATGCACTCTGATTTGATGAGTTCTACCTGTTTGAATGACTATTTTTGTTAAGGTTTTTTTTGACTGCATCATAATAGGAGTAATGATGCTTAAGGCACTTAAACCATCTTTTGAAACTTTACTTAACGCCCCGCCTTTTGCTTTTATGGTAAAAATAGGCTCATTCACTTCAACCTCTTCAGCCAAAACCCCATCTAAAACCGCAATATAACTTTTATAAACTCTATGTTTTTTAAATTCTTCTATACAAAGCTTTCTAAAATCTTCATCTTTGCAAAGCAAAATCACACCGCTTGTTTCTTTGTCTAAACGATTTAAAAGCTTGGCATTAAATTTTTTCTCCAAGTCTTCGCTCACATAAGCATAAGGTTTATTAATAGCAATAATCTTATCATTTTCAAAAATAATTTGAGGATTTTTGGTTTTTATCACATTAAATCTTGCCTTATCGCTCATCAAAGCTCTAGCAACCACAACTTTTTTTCCATGTGAAAAAACACAACCCTTATCAATCAAATCTTTAGCTTCACGATTTGAAATTTTTTCTTGCAAAGCTAAGAGTTTATAAGCTTTTTCTTGCATCAATTCCCTTTTGTATGGTCTGTATAATAAGATCTAAATTTTCTTTTTTGGAAATTTTAACTTTTAAATTTAAATAATGAATTTTATCATTTAAATCTTTTAAATTTTCGCAAAAATATACATTTTCTACTTCTTCAAATAAAGCCTTTTGATTATGAATAAATTTCCCACTGATTAATACATTGTCAAAATATGCCACTTCTATAGGATTGTGTCCTCCTATGCCTTCTATGAAAGAACCTCCAAGCACAACAACATCAGAAATTGCATAAAAATTTACAAGCTCTCCTAAAGCATCTAAAAGCAAAATTTTTTTAGCAAATTTCTTATTTTCATCTTTTAAAGAACTAAATTTTTCAAATTCCAAACCTTTGTTTAAAAGCAAATTTTCAACTTCTTTAAAACGCTCAGGGTGTCGTGGGGCGATAATGAGTTTTTCATTTTCTTCTAGTTTAAAATGATCAAGCAAAAGCTCTTCTTCGTCCTTATGAGTACTGGCAAAAATGATAAGTTTTTCTTTGGGCTTGGTATAAATTTTATTATTTTTAATTTCTAAATTTGCCTTAATATTTTTAAAAATTTTAACATTTTTAGCTCCCAAACTTTCAAGTCTTACTTTATCTAATTCACTTTGAGCAAAAACTTCATCAATATAAGAAAAAATTTTTTTATAAAAAAAAGAAAATCTTTGATAAGAATGATAAGATTTATCAGATATTCTTGCATTAAGCAAAATAATCTTAGTTTTATAAATGTGTGCCATGAAAACAAGCATAAGCCAATATTCTGCTTCAAAAATTACCAAAACCTTACAAGGCTTAAACCAAAAAGGCAAAAAATTTTCAAAAGCAAGATAATTTACCTTTTTACAAAATTCTTTTGCATATTCAAAACCTGTTTGAGTAATAGTAGTTATTCTTGAATCAAATTTCAAAACCAAAGTTTTAATACTTCTTACCTCCCCGTAAGAACAAGCATGAAAATGTACATCAGCTTTTTCTTGATGTAAATTTTTATAAAGAAAAAATCGGGATTTTAAACTAGTTTTGTATTTGGATTTTAAAAAAGAAAGCAAAAGAATAAAGACGGCACAAAATAAAAATGCCGCCCAAGTTAAAAAATAATAAAAAAAGATCAATTTTGTTCTTCTTGCTCTTTATAAAGAATTCTTCCACAATGAGGGCAAGTTACAATCTCTTCACCTTTTACAACAGACAGATAAGTCTTATCGTAAATTTTCATAAAACATCCATAGCATGCTTGTTTTTTAACAGGAACTACAGCAGTATTTTTCGCCCATTTGCGAATTTTTTCATAAAAACTTAAAACTTTTTGATTCATCTCGCCCACAAGTTTGGTTTTTTTATCATAAACACTCATTCTATCTTTTTCAAGAACTTCCATTTCAGATTTAATGCTTACTCTAATCTCATTAATATTTTGCTCTTGTTTAATTTTTTCTTCTTCAAGTTCTTTTTTATAAGTTTCTTTATTCTCTAAAATTTTATCCAGTCTTACAATTTCATCATTTGCAGCGTCTAATTGCTCTTTTGCAATATCTTCTTCAATTTTTAAAGCATTAGCTTCTTTTTCTGTTTTTACTGCACCACTTTTTTTAGAAAGCTCTTTAATTTTTGCCGAAAACTCAGAAATATGAGCATTATTTTGTACTTTTTGATTTTCTATATCTTTGATTTCTTCATCGATTTTTTCTAAATCTGTGTTGATTTTTCCTATTTTTAACTCAGCATCTTTTAAAGTCCTATTAATACTGTCTATTTTTGGTTCATAACTATCAATTTCTTGATCTATTTTTGATAAAAGCACTAATTGTTCGAGATATTTATTCATTTATTTTCCTTAAAAATATTGAAATGGATTTTTTGAAACTGTTATTATAACTTGTAGCGGCAAATTTTTCAAGTCTTTTGCTAAACATTGAGAAAAATATCTCTCACTTTCAAAATGACCCAAATCAATAAGACTGATTTGATTACTAAGCGCCTCTAAAGCTTGATGATATTTAAAATCTCCGCTTAAAAAACAATCCGCATCTACTTTAGAAATTAAATCCCCGCCACTTCCAGTACATATAGCAATACGCTTAATGTCTTTTTTACCACAATTGCTTACACGTAAAATTTGTAAATTTAACTTTTTTTTCACCCAGTCACACAAAGCTTCAAAAGATATAGAATTTTCTACATAAATTAAAAATTCGTCTTTAAAAGAAATTTTAAAACCTAAAATTTCTTCCGTAAAATAAATATTTAAATGACTTAAATCGTAATTTGTATGCATGCTGATTAAAGAAATATTTTTACAAATCATTTCTTTAATAAAAGCTCTAGGATAAGTCTTGTCATATAAATCTTTTAAACCTTTAAATATCAAAGGATGGTGTGTGATAATTAAAGAATTTTCACTCGCTTCTTTAATGATATTTTCATCAATATCTAAGCTTAAATAAACAGTTGAAATTTCACTATCCCTATCTCCAAGCAAAATTCCACTATTATCCCATGATTCTTGGATATCAAAGGGACTTAATTGATCTAAAAAATTATAAATTTCACTCAGCTTCATTTAAATTTTTCTTATAAATTTCAGCACAATTTTTTGAAAGTTCACGAATTTTTAACATATAATCTTGTCTTTGTGCTACAGAAATTGCTCCTCTTGCATCTAAAAGATTAAAAGTATGTGCAGCAAGCATACAATAATCATAAGCAGGTAAAGCTAGTCCTTGTTCTAAAATATTTTTACATTCTTTGTAAGAATTTTCAAACTGCTCATTTAAGATCTTAACATCACTTACTTCAAAATTGTATTTACTAAATTCATATTCACTTTGCTTATGCACATCTGCGTATTTAATTTTTTCTCCATTAAATTCACTCCAAACTATATCATAAACATTATCAACATTTTGAAGATACATGGCTATTCTTTCAAGACCATAAGTAATTTCAGCACTTACTAAATCTACTGCTATACCGCCAACTTGCTGAAAATAAGTAAATTGAGTGACTTCCATACCATCAAGCCATACTTCCCAGCCTAAACCCCAAGCACCCAAACTTGGACTCTCCCAATTATCTTCAACAAAACGAATATCATGACTTTTTAAATCAAAACCCAAATTTTCAAGACTTTTAAGATATAATTCTTGGATATTATCAGGACTAGGTTTAATCAAAACTTGAAATTGATAATAAGCACCTAAGCGATTAGGATTTTCACCATAACGTCCATCAGTAGGCCTTCTACTTGGAGCCACATAAGCAGCTGCCCAAGGTTTTTTTCCTAAACTTCTTAAAAAAGTTGCTGGATGAAAGGTTCCTGCACCTGCTGGCATATCATAAGGTTGCATAATCGCACAACCTTGCTCTTGCCAATAATTTTGTAAATTAAGTATCATTTGTGAAAAAGTCATTGTATCTCTCTTTATTGCTCCATATTTTCAATAGGTTTTTCTAAATTTTTATTCATTTCCAAATCAGGCTCTGTCTTAGCTCCAAAAATTTCTGCGGTTTTACTCCACATTAATTTATATTTACGCTTGAGAAATTCTATCTCTTCACGCGCATGTTTTAGCTCATTGTTTAAGGTTTCTATAGTTTTTCTATCTTCATCATAAAGTTCTTGCATAGAATAAAGAGCGTCTTTTAAAAATTTATTCTCATTTTTTAATGCTTCAAGTGTTTCATCTTTAGCATCTAAAACTTTTTCATGCAAATTTAAAATAGTTCCTATTGTTTTTTCAACAAAACTTTCTCCTGCTAAAGTCATTGAATTTACCATTGCAGTTTGAGATTTTGCAGAACTAGGTACTACACTAAAAGTACCTTGATGAGCTTCGATGTAAATTTTACCCTCTTCTTCTTTAAAATTTAAAGCCCCATTGGCCATCATACCCTTAACCACATCTTCATTTAAATGCACAAGTTTACAAAATTCTTCAAGTTCAAGATAGGTTTGCATTTTTATCCCTTATAATAAAACTTCTACTTCTTTTGAATCAGATACAAGTTTTTTTTCTTTTTCAAGACGATCTTCTTTAAGCTTTTGTGCTAAATCAACATCATAAATAGCTAAAATTTGCATAGCCAAATAAGCAGCATTGATCGCTCCAGCCTTACCAATAGCTAAAGTTCCTACAGGAATTCCACTAGGCATTTGCACCGTAGAAAATAAAGAATCCATACTTGCAAGATTGCTTCCTGACATAGGCACTCCCAAAACAGGTTTTGTTGTATAAGCTGCAACAGCTCCAGCTAAATGCGCTGCCATTCCAGCTGCTGCTATAAAAACTTTCGCACCTTTTTCTTCAGCATTTGCAATATACTCTTTTGTTCTTTTTGGACTACGATGAGCTGATGAGATGATAAGTTCATACTTTACCCCAAAACTTTCTAAAGTTTTAATAGCCTCTTTCATAGTCTCATAATCACTCTTGCTTCCCATTAAAATAGAAACAAAATTCATCTATATTTCCTTTCTTAAAAAACTTAATGCACTGATTTTATTTGGTAATTGGATTTCATGTTCATTGCCACTATGAATTTCGCTAAATTCTTTATTGTTTTTAGCAATGAGTTTTTTAAACTCTATAAAATATTTATCCTCTTTTTGATAAATTTTACCTAGTTCATTATCGCAAGTTTGAATCACATCGCCTAAAGGGGCTAAAATTTCATAAGGCGTGTTTAAAACGATTTTCCCTTTACATTTAAAAAAGCTTCCATCTTCGCTTATAGCATGCACTTGATGAGAACCTTCTTCTATGCTTGTATTATGATTTTGCGTGTCGGTTTTTTCCAAAGGACGCGAAACAAGATAGCCATCTGTAAAACCACGATTTTTAAGTGTAGCAATCTCTTTTTCATACTTACTTGACTCAAATTTACCCTCTAAAGCATCTTGTATGGCCATTTTATAAGTCCTTGTTGTAAGCGCAACATAATATTCGCTTTTAGTACGCCCTTCTATTTTAAAAGCACTGATACAATTTTCTTGCATGATTTTTTCTATATAAGAACAAAGATTTAAATCCTTAGAATTAAACACATGAGTACCATTTTCATCTTCTTCTAAACGAAATAAAGTACCATTTTCTGGATTTTTAGCATAAAGCTCATAATTAAATCTGCAATCATTTGCACAAGATCCACGATTGCTCATTCTTCCACTTTGCACAGAGCTTATTAAACAACGCCCTGAATAAGCAAAACACATAGAACCATGCACAAAAGCTTCAAGTTCAATATCGCAATTTTCTTTTAAAGCTTTAGCATCTTTAAGTCCTAATTCTCTCGCAATTACAACCCTTTTAGCACCCATATCCTTATAAACTTGAGCATCTAAATAATTTAAAATATTTGCCTGAGTAGAAACATGTAAAGAAATTTCAGGTGCAAGCTCTTTAACAAGACGCATAGCGCCAACAGAAGCTACGATAAAAGCATCAGGTTTCATCTCACGCAATTTTAAAATATGTCTTTTTAAACCTTCAATTTGAAAACTCAAATGAAAACCATTTAAAGTAACATAAATTTTCTTACCACGCTCATGAGTATATTTGATAGCTTCTTCAAAACTTTCATAATTAAATTCTCTTGCAGTGCGTGATCTTAAAGAAAAATTATTCACACCTGCATAAACCGCATCTGCACCATAAGCTAAAGCAATTTTTAATTTTGTGAAATTTCCTGCAGGAGCTACTATTTCAGGAATGATCATTTTTGCCCTAAACTTGCAATTAAAGCTTCTATATCATCATTACTTACAACATCAGCAGTACTATCACCTTCAATATGCACTGCAGAACTTACACGTTTTTTATCATCAATTTTACCTTCAAATAAAGAACTCATATAACGGCTTAAAGCACGCATTACATTAATAACACGTTCGATTTTTTGACGATGTATATCTTGATACTGCATTGCATCCATTGCCATCATCACTTCATCTTGTCCGCTTTGAAGATTTCCGACAATCTCCTTAGAACTTTTTTTAGCTTGATTGTTTAATTCTAAAACTTCACTGAAACTTTCCACATTAGGAAATTTTTCATTAAGTTTAGAAAAAATATCAATATTTTTTTCTATTGCTTTATTTATTTCTTTGAGTAAACTTTCAGAATCCGCAAAAAAATTATTAATACTTTCAAGCTTATCCATCATTTCCGTTGCTTTAAGCTCGCTATCTTTTGTAACATCATCTAACTGATGTACAACTTTATGCTCCTGATTTGGTGGGGGTGGTGGCCATACTACACTAGGATTAGGTTTGTAATCGGCTATTTTGACATCTTCTAACATCAAAGCATCTTCTTCGGTATTCGATTCTTCGGTTTTTACCTCTGCTTCTGTCTCTGAATCAAGATCAACATCACCATTCATCAAAGCATCAAGCTCTTCTTGAGTCATTTTTTTCCCTTTTTTAAATCTAGATTTTCAATAATTGCTTAAAATTATAATCAATTTTATCTAAAACAAAAATATAAATTTTTATTTTTTAATCTTTTTAAATTAAATTTTTAAATTTATTAAAAAAAATATATTAATTAAATCTTAATTAAAAATTTTATGATATAATTTTATAAATTTAATTACATAAAGGAGTAAAAATATGGGAAAATTTGTTAATAATATAGATGATTTTTTCAAATTTTGCAAACAAAATGAAGTGCTTTTTGTTGATTTTCGTTTTACAGATATGATAGGAACTTGGCATCATATTACCTATAATCTTCATGCAATCAATGAAGAAACATTTCAAACTGGCATTCCATTTGATGGAAGCTCAATCCATGGATGGCAACCTATAGAAAAATCAGATATGATTTTAAAACCTGATGCTCAAAGTGCTTTTTTAGATCCTTTTACGGCTGATCCTACTATCATAGTATTTTGTGATGTGTATGATATTTACAAAGGACAAATGTATGAAAAATGTCCAAGAAGCATAGCAAAAAAAGCAATGGAACACCTTAAAAATAGTGGCATAGCTGATACTGCTTACTTTGGACCAGAAAATGAATTCTTTGTTTTTGATAGTGTAAAAATAGTTGATACTACTCATTGTTCTAAGTATGAAGTTGATACCGAAGAAGGAGAGTGGAATGATGATAGAGAATTTACCGATAGCTACAATACTGGACACAGGCCAAGAAACAAAGGTGGATATTTTCCAGTTCAGCCAATTGATTCTTTAGTAGATATTCGTTCTGAAATGGTTCAAACCCTTGAAAAAGTAGGTCTTAAAACTTTTGTTCATCATCATGAAGTTGCACAAGGACAAGCTGAAATAGGAGTAAATTTTGGCACGCTTGTAGAAGCAGCTGACAATGTTCAAATTTATAAATATGTTGTAAAAATGGTAGCTCATTTAAATGGCAAAACTGCCACTTTTATGCCAAAACCTTTATACGGAGATAATGGCAATGGTATGCATGTTCATATGAGCTTATGGAAAGATGGAGTAAATTTATTTTACGATAAAGATGGATACAGTGGACTTAGTCAAACTGCTATAAATTATATAGGTGGAATTTTAAAAAATGCTAGAAGTGTTGCAGCTTTTACAAATCCAAGTTCCAACTCTTACAAAAGAATAGTTCCTGGCTTTGAAGCTCCTTGTATTTTAACTTATTCTTGTCAAAACAGATCAGCAAGTTGTCGCGTTCCTTATGGCATAGGTAAAAATTCAGCTCGTATAGAAATTCGCTTCCCTGATAGCACTGCTAATCCTTATTTAGCTTTTGTTAGTCTTTTAATGGCAGGTCTTGATGGAATCAAAAATAAAACCATTCCTGTAGGTCCTATGGATGAAAATTTATTTGATCTTACTCTGGATGAAATACGTGAAAAAGGGATAGAGCAATTACCACATACTCTAAGAGGAAGTTTAGAAGCTTTAATCCGACATAATTCTTATTTAAAACCTGTAATGAGCGATATTTTTATCGATGACTATCAGCATTTAAAATTTGAAACACAAGTTTGGCCAGTAGAAGCTCGTCCAACTGCTTATGAATTTAAAACTTGCTACTCTTGCTAAAAATTTAATGGCGTTTAACACGCCATTAAACTAAAAAAGAATTAAAAATTATTTATTTTATATCAACTATCGCTTAAGCTGATTTACAATTCCTAGCATATCATCACTTGTTGTAATTGCCTTAGAACCCGCTTCATAAGCCCTTTGTCCTGTGATAAGATCTGTCATTTCTTCAACAAGCTGAACATTACTAAGTTCTATAAATCCATGTCTTATTGTTCCAAGTCCATCTTGTCCTGCTATACCCGCAACAGGTGCACCACTTGCTCCTGTTTCAAGATAAAGATTATCACCCATAGAATGAAGACCCGCTGGATTTATAAACTGAACTAGCTCCACTTGGCCAATTTGAGTTTCTTGTTGCTCCCCTGGTAGCATTACAGAAACGGTTCCATCTGTAGCAACATTAATTGCTGTTGCGCCTTCAGGTATTGTCATTTCAGGTAAAAGTCTATAACCATCTGAATTTACAATATTGCCTTCATTATCTTTTGTAAATTGCCCATTTCTAGTATATCCTATAGTGCCATCAGGAAGTTGTATTTGAAAAAACCCATTACCTGCAATAGCCATATCAAGACCATCAGTACTTGTTGATTTTAAATTTCCTTCAGTAAAAACTTTAGTTACCGCTGTTGGACGCACACCCACACCCACTTCTATACCCGAAGGAGAAAGAGTAGTAGCTGAAGTTGAAGTTCCTGCATACTTCATAACTTGATACATAAGATCAGCAAATTCTGCGCGACTTTTCTTAAAACCTGCTGTATTAACATTGGCGATATTATTTGAAGTAACATCAATTTGTGTTTGCTGCGCTACCATTCCCGTAGCAGCAGTATGAAGTGATCTCATCATTTTCAATCCTTTTTTATTTTATTTTAAATTATTTAACAGTTGCAAGCTTATTGATAGCTTCTTGATTTAAGTCATCCATATGAGCTGTCATAACTTTTTGATACATTTCTACCATTCTGTTTGCTTCAATCAGTCCTACCATTTCAGTAACTGGATTAACATTTGATCCCTGAGAAAAACCTTGGCGAATAGCATTGGAGTTTTCCAAATCTCTAATGCGGGTTAGATCATCTATTTTATAGACATTATCCCCATCTTTTTGCAAAGCTCTTATATCATCTACTTGTGCTACAAATAATCTTGCATTTTGAGCTCCATCAACCTCAATGCTTCCGTTTTTATCAACGCTAATTTGAACAGCACCATTAGGAATGCGTATGCCAGCATTCTGAGGATTATTAAAATAATCACTACTTAATACCTTGTATCCTTGCTTATTTACCAAATAACCCTCATCATCAAGTTGAAAATTTCCATCTTTAGTTAATCTTACTTCTCCATCTTTGGTTTGAACCAAATAAAAAGCATCTTCTCTAGTCATTGCCAAATCCAAAGGATTGTTTGTGGCCTTTAAAAAACCTAGGCTAAAATCCGTATATTCTTGAGAAACTTGTGGGATTCCATCTATTGTAGTATTTACAAAACGAGATGCATCTCTTGTGTGATTTTCTATAGGCAACTCATCCTGAGTTTCTTTAAAAATCCTTTTAAAACCTGCAATAACCACATCATCTCTTTTGTATCCGCTTGTATTAATATTGGCAAGATTATTAGTAATCACATCAAGTTTATTAAACTGAGTTACCATTCCGCCAGTTGCTTGATAATATCCATTTTGCATATTTTCACCTATAAAATTAAGATTTTATAGCTATAAAAGCAAAGAGTGTTCCAACTTTTAAAAACAAAGAAAAATAAATATTTGAAAGATTATTAGGAGAGAATTTTAAACTATAAAAAGCAAGATTTGACTCAATCTTGCTTTAAAAATCAATTTTAATCCATTTGACGACGCAAGAAAGTTGGTGTTTCAATTTGCGCCATTATCTCTTCATCGTAACCACCGCTTACCTTTTTAAGACTTAAATAAGGATTTTTCTTAGAAGCTTGAGCTTCTTCGGTAGATTTTTTAGCTACTGTATCTTTATCTTCAAACCCTGTCGCAATAATAGTCACTTCAACTCTATCTTCCATGCTATCATCTGTGGTAGAACCAAAAATAATCTTAGCATTTTCATCAACAATTTCTTGTATACTATTTGCTGCTGCTGAAATTTCAAACAAAGAGCAATTAGAACTTGTTTTAAAATGTAAAATAACTCCCTTGGCACCTTTAATATCCATTCCATCAAGCAAAGGAGATTCTATAGCGTTTGAAAGAGCCTCTTCTATAGCATTTTCACCACTAGCACTACCAACACCCATAAGTGCGAGTCCGCGATGACTCATGATGGTTCTTACATCCGCAAAGTCAACATTAATATCTCCATTATCAAGCAAGATAGACACCATACCTTTTACAGCACGAGCTAAAATATCATCAACCAATCTAAAAGCATCTTTAATGCCTGCTTTTTTATCAATAATGCTCAATAATTTTTCATTTTGAATTACAAGAATAGAATCACTTTCTTTTTTAAGCTCAAGGAGACCGCTTTCAGCAAGTTTTTTTCTTTGTTTTCCTTCGAATGCAAAAGGCATAGTTACAACAGAAACAGTTAAAGCTCCAATCTCTTTAGCTGCTTGTGCAATAACTGGAGTTGCACCCGTTCCAGTACCTCCACCAAAACCTGAAGCAATAAATACAATATCACTTTGACTAAGACTTGCTTTTATTTCTTCAAAACTTTCTCTAGCACTTTCTGCACCTACTTCAGGAAGCATACCAGCACCTAAACCTTTAGTTTTTTTCTCGCCAAGTTGAATTTTAGTTTTTGCTAATGAAATTGAAATAGCTTGTGCATCAGTATTTGCTGCAATTAAATCAAGATCATTTAATCCCATTTTAACCATATGGTTGATCATATTACCGCCACCGCCACCGCAGCCTATAACCTTAATTTTTGCACCTTTATTATGTTGCATTTCTTCTACTAAAAATTCACTCATAAAAATTTCTCCTTGTTAAAATTGATTCATAATTTTATGCCAGATATTTGAAAAAACGCTAGGTTTTTTTTCTTTTGGCTCTTTAAAATCTAATTGTTCTTGTATTGCAATTGTATCATTTTCTTGCAAATTTTCATCAAAAAAATCAGATTTTATTTCACTTTCTGCATCTTTTTGCAAAACAATATCTTGTTTAATTTGACGATTAAAATTTTCAATTTCCCCTTTATATCTTAATTTTTCATTAGAATCAAGTTCATAAGGCGTAAAATACCCCGCTCCATATAAACAAAGTCCTATAGCACAAGTATTTTCAGGATCATTAAAAATTTCACTAAAACCAGTAATCAAATCTTTTCTTGCAGTAGCTAGTCTAACTGAGCGATTATCAAATGTTGCAGGAGCTAGCTCATCAATACCTGCTAACTTAGTCATTCCACCTGTTAAAACAACTCCACCGCCTATAGCATTGGCATAACGATTATCACTTAAGATTTTTGCCAAAATCATCAAAGTTTCTTCCGCTCTTGCATAAATTACGTTTGAAATAATATCCAAAGAAACTTCATTAACCTTTCTTTCATCACCCATTGAAGGAATTTGTATAAGGGTATTAGGCTGTTGTGAAAGAGCTGCATAACTAAGCTTGATTTTTTCTGCTTCTTTTAAAGGTGTATGCAATGCCATTGATAAATCTTGGGTGATATTAATCGAGCCAATTTGCAAACAATCATTATATCTAATTGAATTTCCAGTATGAACAACCATATCACAAATCGCTCCACCCATATCAATCAAAACAGCACCTAATTCCTTTTCGCTATCATCTAAACAAGCTATAGCTGAAGCATATCCTGAAAGAACTATATTATCCACTCTTAAATCAGCTAATTCAACTGCTTTCTTAAGATTTTTAATATGAGATTCTTGTGAAATCACTATATGGGTTGAAACTTCTAAACGATTGCCACTCATTCCCAAAGGATCATCAACATGTTCAAGATCATTAACCTTAAAATTATAAGGCAAAACATGGATAATTTCATAACCACTTGGTAGATTGGCAGTATGCTTAGCTGTACTTACAGCACGATGAATTTCTTTAATGCCTATTTCATGATTTGGAATATTAACAACACCTATGCTATCAACGCTTTTAGTATAAGCACCTGATATAGACACCACAACCTTATCATAATGAACTCCGCTCATCATCTCAGCACTTCTAACAGCTTCTTCAATAGATTTAGAAGCAAGCTCTATATTGGTAATGGCACCTTTTTTAACCCCGTTGGTTTTCGACTTGGAAAAACCAATAATTTTTAATCCATCTTCATCTTTTTGAGCAATAATGGCACAAGTCTGGGTTGAGCCTAAGTCAATTCCTAATATATTCAAAATCAATTCCCTTTATAATAAATTTTTATCGGATATATCTTTTTAAGTTCATCAACAAGTTCTTGCTTAAGCTCATTTGCTTTTAAATTTCGCAAATTTTGTTCAAGCATAGTTTTGTATTGTTCAAATTTATCGGAGTTCATATCTAATTTTTGTTTATTTATTTTATATAATATTGCTTTATTGTCATTAATGATCACATAAGAACTATTTTGATCGGTATTAAATACATTCATCAAAAAATAAGCAAATTCAGAATCATTTAATATCTTATCACTAAGCTTTACACTCTCGCGAGAACTATCTCGACTTACAAAGCCTATATCATCGCCTTTAAAATTTACTAAACTATTTTTAGCTTTTTCTTCTAAATTTTTTCTAGCTTGTTCGCTTAAATACATAGGTAAAACTTCTTCTCTAGCTTCTTCAAAAGTTTTATTTCTTATAGGATCTACTTTATTTAGTTTAACTATGATATATCCGTTATTATAAGGTGCTGGTCGTAAAACATCTCCATTTTTAGCTTTATTCAAAAGATCAATTGGATAATAAACATCAGATTCACTAATATTTTGATCTTTTTGAAAATTATCTTTCCCGTTTTTTAAATCTAAAAATTTAGCATTAGCCACATTCTTTAGTTGCATTAAGGCGTAATCTTTAGCAACTTCATTTTTAGCAGACTGAAAATCCATCACTTTACCTGCAAAATCTTTATATTTTAGTTTATTTTCATCTTGATTATAAAATTTTTCTAATTCTTTGTCGTCAATTTTCTCATTGCTAACTGACAAAAAATAAGTTGAAATTTCATATATTTTTTTAGTTTTATAATCTTCTTTATGTTCATCCCAAAGCTTTTTTAAATCCTCTTCATTAATCTTAATATTTTTTTTGTCATAATCAATTTTTGCAATACTTAAAGCATCTTGCATGAAATAACTAGAAGCTAACATTTTTAATTCTTCATCTTTGCTAGGAATATTAAAAATTTGATTAAGTTTATCGGTAATTACTTCATTTGCAAGTTGTGTTTCATAATCTTTTGGAGTTAAATTATTGGCATTTAAAAGTTCATAATAAATTGTTTTGTTAAAATCCCCTGTAGGATCTTGAAATTCTCTAGTATTTGCAAGTTTTTGTAAAATTTCATTCTCGTTTACGCCAATACCCAAATCTTTGGCAAAATTTAACAAAAGCTTATCTTCAACAAGGGAGCTTAAAGCTATATTTTTAATGCCTAGTTGCTCAGCATTTTCTGGAGTTAAAGCACCGTTGCTAATTTGATTATAATAACTTAAAATTTGTCTATATCTAGTATCAAATTCGCTAAAACCTATCTTTTCATTTCCTACGGTTGCAACACTCGAACTTCTATTGAGATTAAAATCATAAGCACCCCAACCTAAAAAGCCGGCGCCAACAAAAGCTATAGTACTAACCCATATAGTAACAACAAGATATTTTTTGTGATGTTGCATCCAAGTAAGCATATCATTCCTTGATTAAATTTAGACTAGATATTGTATCGTAGAAGTGTTTAAGTGGAGTTTAATTATAAAATTTTTACCAAAAAATATTTGTTCTTTAAATTTTATGATTTTTACAATGAAATTTAGTTATAATTATAGTTTATAAAAATTTATTAGGATTGATTTTGGAAATTCCTCATATCCCAGTTTTGCTTAATGAAGTTCAAGAGATTTTTAAAAATCTTAAAACAGGTTATTTTTTAGACTGCACTTTAGGATTTGGCGGACATAGTGAAGCTTTGCTTAAAAATCATCCTGATCTTAAATTCATTGCTTGTGATCAAGATCAACAAGCTTTAGAATTTTCTAAAAAACGTCTTAAAGATTTTCACAATAGGATAACTTTTGTACAAAGTAATTTTAGTGAAGTTTTAGAAAAAATTTCACATAAAGAAGAATTAAGAGGTATTTTAGCAGACATTGGAGTTTCTTCATTTCAACTCGATAATAACGAAAGAGGTTTTAGTGTAAATTCTGACTTTTTGGATATGAGAATGAATCAAAACTCCAAAATATCGGCTTATGAGATTATTAATACTTATACAAAAGAGCAATTAACTTCCATTTTTAAAGATTATGGAGAATTGCACGATGCACATTTTATTGCTGAAAAAATTTGCCTAGAAAGAAGTAAAAATCCAATCAAAAGCGCCAAGGAACTTTATCAAATCATAGGAAAAGGCAAACAAAATCATAGAAAAATTTCCAAAGCCACTTTAGCATTTCAAGCCATTAGAATAGAAGTAAATCAAGAACTTAAAGTGCTTAAAGATTTTCTTGGGCGTTTAGAAAATTTAAAACCAAAAAATTGCATTTTAGCAATCATTAGTTTTCATTCTTTGGAAGATAGAATAGTAAAAAATTTTTTCAAAAAATGGTCAAAAAACTGCATTTGTGATGAAAAAATAATGCGTTGCGAATGTGGAAATAACCATAGCCTAGGGCAAATAATAACCAAAAAAGCTATAAGTGCAAGCAAGGAAGAACTTTTAAAAAATTCTCGCTCTAGTTGTGCTAAAATGCGGGCTTTTTATTTTAATAATTTGGACAATAAATAATGCTAGAAGATGATTTTATAAAAGAACGCCAAAACATACGCCAAAAAATGCTGAAATTTTCTCGCGCCATAAATCAAGGCAAACCGCTTGATGATGATTTAAGAGATGAAATTTCTAGCGATGATATTTTAAGACGTCGTTTTAAAAAAAAGACTCCTAATAAATTCTTAGAAGAACTCGATGAAGAGTATGAGTCAAAACATACTAAAAAATCAAATATATATTTAAAAGAAGATCTGATCAATGTTAAATTAGAAGAAAAGCAATCTCTTGCTAAAAAATTTTTTTCCAAAATGAAAGAAAGGAAAAAAGAAGAAAATAAAAAAACTAAAAAGATTTTTTCGTTTGGAAGAAAAAAAATAAACGAGATAAAAAATATTCAAACCAAACCAAAAATTCAAACAAAAAATGATCAAAACCCTATCCAAGATAAAAAAGAAAAAAAAGAATCTATAAAATCTATAGAAAAAATTCAAAAAACTGAACCTAAGATACAAAATTCTCAAACTATAGAAAAACGATCTGATATTAAAAAACAACCCGATATTAAACAAAGTTTGGAAAATTTACAAAAAAAAATAACACCACAAGAAAATAAACAAGAACTTCCAAAATCATCTAATCAAGCTCAAGAAAAACAACAAAATGATGAAGATGCTCAAAAGGCAAAAAATGTTTTACTAGAAGGCTTCTCTAATGCCACCAAAGAAGATAGAAACCTAAATTTCAATCATCTTCTTTTTGCGGCTTTACTTGTTAGTTTTGCGTTATTTTTATTTGCTCCACAAATTTATATCAGAAATCAAATTTATTATCTTAGTAGAGAAATTGCTACATTAAGAACAGAAGAAAGTGTTTTAAACGAAGAAAATAAAGACTTAAAAAGAAGACTTGAAAATATGCGATTTCAAAATCAAATTTTAGATTATCTAGAATGAATAATCTTATCTAAAACATACTGCTCTAAATTTGCTTTTGGAATTTCTTCTTTTAAGGCTTCCTTATAAATTTCACCTGCCATTATAGAGTATTTTTCATAAGCAAAATAAGGGAAATGCAAAGCCCAGGCTTTTTGTATTATTTTTTTTGAGATTATTTTACGAGTATAAACTTTAAAAATATCATATCCTATAAATACACAAGCAGTAACCATAACAGCACTCACTATGCTTATATGAAAGTCAAGTTTTGTTAAAAAATAATGAGTAATTAAAAGCAATGGCAACAAAACCACAGCACAAAAAACACCAAAATAAATATAAGAATTTAGAATTTTGAAATTAAAATTTAGCTTAGAAGGATCTACAAGCATACCGTCATTAAAAAGTGCATTTGCCTCTAATAAATCCTTCACTAAAACAGGTTGTTCTGATACTTTAAATAAAAAACGAAGGCTAAATTCTTTAAATTTTTTCATAATCCATGCTTTATTTTTTAATTAAAATTTTATCTAAACAAAATTAATTTTTACTAAATATAAACCTCTTTCAATTGCTTATTAATTCTTCTGTAATTCTAGCGATTTCTAATTCTTCATCTGTAGGAATAACAAGCACTTTAACTTTAGAATTTACATGATTTATCATTCTTTCGCCTGAAATCCTTTGTTTGTTAAGTTCAAAATCTAACTCGATACCAAGATGAGCTAATCTCTCGCATACTTTTTGTCGAACCAAACTATCATTTTCTCCTATACCACCAGTAAAAATAATAGCATCGGTTTTTGGTAATATAGCGAAATAAGCTCCTATGTATTTTACAAGACGATAACAAAACATATCAAGAGCCAAGCGTGCTTTATCATTACCTTGTTCTATCTCTCTTTCTATATCTCTAAAATCATTATAACCACAAATTCCATATACTCCGCTTTTTTTATTCATTAGAGTATCTATTTCTTCTATAGTTAAACCCTTAAGATGACTAATAAAAGGTAAAATAGCAGGATCTATATCTCCACAACGCGTTCCCATAATAAGTCCTTCAAGCGGAGTAAAGCCCATAGAAGTATCCATACTCTTACCTTTTTCTATAGCACATACACTTGCACCATTTCCAAGATGAGCAGAGATGACATTTAATTCATTTTGATCTTTTTGAAGAAATTTTGCCGCTCTAGAACTAACATAAGCATGAGAAGTCCCATGAAAACCATATCTTCTAATATTATGCTTATCATAAAAATCATAAGGCAAAGCATACATATAAGCAAAATCAGGTATAGTGCGATGAAAAGCTGTATCAAAAATAGCTGCATTAGCAACACTAGGTGCAGCTTTGATCATTGTTTTTATACCTGCTAAATGCGCAGGATTATGCAAAGGAGCAAAAATACTAACCCTATCTATCTCTTTAAGAACATAGTCATCTACTAAACAATGCTCGCTTAAATTTCTTCCCCCATGAACTATACGATGACCGCAGCCATCAAGCGCATTTAAATCTGCTAAAATTCCTGATTCTTTAAAAAGCTCATTAACTATACTAAGGCCTTCTTCGTGATTATTTATTGTTAATTCTCTTTCAAAACTTTCATTATTTAAAGTATTTTTTAATACAACCTTTGAATTTTGCTCTCCAATTTTCTCTACTAAGCCACTCGCTTTAACGACTTTATTATCAAAAAATTTAAATTTAATCGATGAAGAACCTGAATTTAAAACTAAAATTTTCATTTATCATTCCTTTCTATTGAGCTTGTATTGCACTTAAAATTACAGTATCTACAATATCATCTACCAAACATCCACGACTTAAATCATTAACAGGTTTTTTAAGACCTTGCAAAATAGGACCGATTGCTAAAGCATTAGCAGTTCTTTGAACTGCTTTGTAACAAATATTTGCTGCGTTAAGATCAGGAAAAATATACACATTTGCATGACCTGCTATCTTAGAATTTGGCATTTTCTTTGCTGCAGTTTTTGGATCATAAGCGCAGTCAAACTGCATAGGACCATCTATATTCAACTCAGGATATTTTTCTTTAGCAATCTTTAATGCTTCTTTTACAAGATCTACGCTTTCTCCTTTACCGCTATCACCACTAGAATAAGAAAGCAAAGCTATTCTTGGTTCAAGTCCAAAAGATTTAGCAGTCATAGCACTTACATAAGCACTAGTTGCAAGCTGTTCGGCAGTTGGACTTGGATTTACAGCACAATCAGCAAAAGCTAAAACTTGATCTTCAAGCCCCATAAAGAAAATTCCTGAAACGGAACTAATACCTTCTTTGGTTTTAATAAGCTGTAATGCTGGGCGAATCGTTTCAGCTGTAGTAGTTGATGCTCCACTAACCATAGCATCAGCTTTTCCAGTATGTATAAGCAAAGTTCCAAAATAAGTTTTATCCTGAACTAGCATCTTAGCCTCTTCTAAACTCATGCCTTTAGATTTTCTTGCTTCATAAAGAATAGAAGTAAATTCTTGATTATATTCTGAATTAAGTGGATTCATAATTTGCATAGCACTTAAATCAAGACTTAATCTAGTAGCATCTTGTTTGATTTTTTCTTCATCGCCCAATAAAATAAGATCAACAACTTTACTTTTTAATAAAATTTCAGCAGCTTTTAAAATTCTCTCATCATTACTTTCTGGTAAAACAACAGTTTTTTTATTTTTTACGCTTTGTTTAATCAATTCATATTTAAAACGATGCGGAGTTATAAAATCATACTCTTCAAGCTTTTGCACTTCTTCAAAATTAAAATTTTCATTAATCAAAACATAATTACGACCATCTAGGGCATGATCGAAATATTTTTGAGCTATAAGTTTATCTTCATCGTTAATAATAGCAGCGATAGGGGTATTAAGATTTTTAGCTAATTTTATACTAAGATCAAATCCATCAAGTATTCCAAATTCGCAAAAACTATTTACAAGCACAAAATCGTATTTGCGTTTTAACTCTTCGTATTCTTCTAAAATAACATTAAAAAAATTATGAGGATCTTTGCTAAATTCCTCCATTGCTTCTCTAAAGGTAAAACCATAGGCGCTTTTTACAGTTTGATTGATATTAAATTCTTCCAACCAACCTTGTAAAACAGGGACGCGATGTATGTATATTACAGGGCAATAAATTGCGATATTTTTGTAAATTTTGCTATAATTTTTAAGCAAATTTGTACTAATAATAGTATTTAACTCATCACTTCTAGATCTCATCAAATAAAGATTTGCCATCATTTTCTCCTTGAATTTATAAATGTGGAACACTCTTTGCTTTTTCTAATTTTAACAAAGAAAAATAAAAATTCATATTTTAAAGGACGAAAATGAAAAAAGTTTTATTTTATGTGTTACCGTTTGCATTTTTTGGTTGTTCTGCAACGGTTGATCCGCAAATTTCAATGAAACCACCTGCTTATGTAGAAGAACTTGCACCAAAACAAAGCAATAATGTAGAAAGTGCACCAGGATCGCTTTTTGGCAAAGGGGATAATCCTTTATTTTCAGATAAAAAAGCTATGAATGTAAATGATTTAGTTACAGTTGTTATACAAGAAAGTACCACTCAAAGCACACAAGCTAATAAAGCAACAAGTAGAACTAATACCTCAAATTTAGGCGGAGGTGCTTTAACAGGAAGTTCAGGAGTGGTAGCTAATGCTCTTAATAAAGTCAATGCTTATTCTAATATAGGCTTTCAAACCAATAGTTCAAACAATTACACAGGAACAGGCTCACAAAGTAGAAATGAAAGTTTCAATACTACAATTTCAACACGTGTAATTAAAATTTTATCAAATGGTAATTATTTTATCGAAGGTTCAAGAGAGCTTTTAATCAACGGAGAGAAGCAGATCATACAATTAAGCGGTGTTATTCGTCCTTATGACATCGGTCAAGACAATACTATAGATAGTAAATATATAGCAGATGCTAAAATTCTATATAAAACAGAAGGAGAAGTGGATAGAAGCACAAGAAAACCTTGGGGTAGTAAAGTTATAGAAGCGATATGGCCATTCTAAAAGCAAGGTTAAACCTTGCTTTTAGGCTTTTATTCTTTTACAGCCCTGCTTTTAACCTCATCTTCAACTTCAGCTAAAAATCTATCTACAAGTTCACTTTCTTTTAATTTAGCTACAACTTCACCATGTCTTATGACAAGTCCTTGATTTTTCCCAAAGGCTATAGCCACATCAGCGCCCTTAGCTTCGCCTAAAGCATTTACCACACAACCCATGACACTGATGTTTAAAGGTTCTTTTATATGCTTGGTTTTTTCCTCTACGATTTTAATCGCACTTAACAAATCACTTTGAATCCTACCGCAAGTTGGACATGAAATAATATTTACTCCGCTTTTTTGTACTCCGCTATCTTGCAAAATTGCTCTTGCTACACGAATTTCTTCTTCAAGCTCACCCGTCATAGAAACACGCATAGTATCGCCTATACCTTTAAGAAGTAAATTTCCTAAAGCTATAGAACTTTTTACAGTGCTATGAAATTTAGTTCCTGCTTCAGTTACCCCTAAGTGAAAAGGATAATCACAAAGCGGTCTTAATCTCTCATAAGCTTCTATAGTTTTTTGAGCATCTGAAGTCTTCATGGAAATTTTAATATCAAAAAAGTCTAAATCCTCTAAAAGCTTGATATTATACATCGCACTTTCTAGCATGGCATCGACACCATAACCAAATTTATCACTAAATTGTTTTTCTATGGAGCCGTGATTTACACCGATGCGTATAGGGATACCCCGTTCTTTACATGCTTTTACCACTTCTTTAATATTTTCTTTAGAGCCTATATTGCCAGGATTTATACGCACGCCATCGATAAATTCAGCACAATATACAGCCAAATTATGATTAAAATGAATATCTACGATTAAAGGTAGAGGACTTTTAGCTTTAATCTCTTTTAAAGCCCTTGCATCAGCCATATCCAAGCACGCCAAACGCACTATGTTTGCTCCTGCAAAATAAAGACGATTGATTTGTTCTAAAGAACCTTCTATATCTCTTGTTTTAGTAAAAAGCATAGATTGAACTGAAATGGGTGCATCACCGCCTATTAAAACATTTCCTACTTTGATTTGTCTGGTTTTAAATCTTTTATACTCCATAACTTCACTCTTTGAAAAATTTTAATATCAAATTTTAACTTTTTATTGCTTTAATTAAAGTTTATTTTTGATAATATATTTAAATTTCATGACATTTAAATATTTATGAATTATATATAAATTAAATACAATTAAAAGAGGTTATATGCAAAATCTTTTACTCTATATAAAAAATAACCTAACTCCAACCCTAGCTCAAATTCTTTTACAAGCTTTAAAAAATTCGAATAATGAAAAATTTTTTACCTTTGTTTTGAAAAATATTGAAACAATTTGCACTTGGCTCAATTCTAACGAATTTAGGGATAGATATTTATCAACAAAACATCCTTATCCGCCTTTAATCAATCCTAATTTTATAGAAATAGATTCTAGTCGACATTGCGCAGAATTAGCTTGGGATTTAAATTTACCCCTACCTAAACACTATAAATTTATCTATATTTCTCCACATGGCGTTGGAGCAGCAGCATTTTTAAGATACCTTAATCAATGTTGCGATGTAACTTGTTTTGCCTCCTGGGTTTTACCACCTGATAGCAAAGAGAGATATTGTATTAATTACATGTGTCTAAATGATAATACAATTGCTCAATATGCTATTAATATATCAGAAATTAATCTACCTTATTTTGATAAATATCTATCTTTATTAGATTTTAATTCTAAGATTATTTGCGGAGTTCGAGATCCAATAGGACTTTTAAAGCATAGCTGGGGAAGAGATTGGAGTAAAGTTTTAAGAAACTATCCCCCTGAATTTAATCTAACTTATGATTGGCGTTATTACATCAACTATCTTATTCATCAAAATCATAAAATTAAAATCGATATAAATGAACTACAACAAGGAGTTTTTATCATCTCTTATTTATTAAAATATTTTAACAAAGACAATGTATACTATCTTGATATGGAAGAAATCCGCCAATCAAAGGCCTTCGATACCATGAATTTACTTGCTATAAATTTTAATTTTACCCCCCCCCATAAAGATAAATTAGATTTATTTAAAATTAAAGAATTTAGAGGTTATATTCGCTATCTTTTTCCTATTACACTTTATGCAAATTCTAAAGATATTAATAACACCTTTTATCTTAATACTCCTAAAAATAATAAAAATTTCAATATTGATAGAACTTCTAGCATTCCCATAATTTTAGACAGAAAACATATCAATCATGAAAAAATAGACATAATACAAGAAATTATAAAAAACGACCTATGTAATGATATGGGTGTATATATTGATAAAAATGATTTTAAGCAATTAGAACAAAATAATCTTTTATTTTCAACAATTAAACATTATTTGTATGATTTTTTATATCAAATTAAAATAACCATAGATGAAACAGAATCAAAAATGATGAAAGAAAAAGATGTAATAGATTATTTTATAAAAAATAAATCACTTATTTACACTTTTTTTAATATATTTGAAAATGAACTAAATCATTTAAAACAAACACATCCTCATATTATTGATTCTTGGAAATATTATAAAGAATTTGAAAAAATATACAAAGATAAATAATCATATCACTTACACAAAATCAATAGGATCAATATCCGCACTTGCATTTTTAAATTGCAAAATATAATTTTCAATTGCCACTAAAGCTTTATGATTTTCACTTCTAAGCAACAAATAAAAACGATATTTTCCATACAGCATTTCAACTCCACAAATTCCATAGCCTACCAATTCTACCTGTTTGATATTTCTAAACTGAGAAGCAAATTTTTCACAAAGTTTTTGTGCACTTTTTTGATCTTTATCTTCTATAAGAACTCTTAAAAGGCGTTTAAATGGGGGGTAAAGATCTTTTCTATTTTCTAACTCATCTTTTAAAAAAGCATCATAATTCTCTATATACCTTTCAAAAAAAGCTCTATTTTTTGTTTGCAAAAGTACCCTTGCTTCGCCTTTACGCCCTGCCCTGCCTGCAACTTGCATAGCTAAAGCTAAAGTTTCTTCACTCGCTCTAAAACTAGGACGCAACAAATATTCATCAAGCCCTAAAATCACACTCAAATCCACACTATGATAATCATGTCCTTTAGCAAGCATAGAAGTGCCAATAAGTATATCGATCTTATTTTCATTAAAGTTTTTTAAAATAGTATTAAGCTTTTTAACGCTTGTGATTTCATCGCTATCAAATTTTGCTATTTTTGCTAAAGGCAAAGCATTTTGCAAAAGCTCTAAAAGTTCAGCAGTCCCAATTTTTCTAGCTTCTAACATTTCTCCTTTGCAACTTGGACAATTTTGCTCTATTAAAGAAGTATAATTACAATAATGACATTTTAAAATATTTTTCTTTTTATGCATACTCATAGCAATAGAACAAAAAGGACATTTTATCGTTTCTCCACAATCCTTGCAAATGATTTGCCTAAAATTAGCCCTTGTAGGTAAAAACACTATAGCTTGTTTTTGATGTTTTAAACTTTTTTCTAATTCGCTTAAAAGCATAGGTGTTATACTGAGCTCATTTTCATCATATAAAAAATGTTTTTTACTCTCAAAAAAAGTTCCTTTTAGTCTAAAACTTTTTTGTTTATAAAAGCTCGTTAAAGATGGGGTTGCAGAACCTAAAACCACTTTAATATTATTTTTTTGACCCAAAAAAAGTGCTAAATCTCTTGCATTGATAAAAGGCTGGTTAGAAGCCTTATAAGAATTATCGTGTTCTTCATCTACTACAATAAGTCCTAAATTTCTAAAAGGTAAAAACAAAGCCGATCTTGCACCCGCTACTAAAAGCACTTCTCCCTTGCAAAAACACTCTAAATATTCTTGCTTTTTTTTCTTTGAAATTTTAGAATGCCACAGGAAAAAATTATCCTTAAAATATACTTCTAAACGCTTTTGCATTTGTGGAGTAAGTGCGATTTCTGGCATCAAAAGTAAAGCTTGCTTACCCTGTTCTAAACACTCTTTTATTAAAGAAATATAAATTTCAGTCTTACCACTACCTGTGTCAGCAAAAAGCAAAGAATTATTTTCTTTTTGAAGGAAACTTAAGGCATTTTGTTGTTGATTGCTTAGCTTAGGGGTATCTTTAAAAAACATTTTTTGACATTCATACTTAGGACTAGTTTCGAAAAAGCCCAAAACAAAACCAAGTTTTGAAGCATAATAATAAACAATAAAATTTGCCAATTCAAGTTGCAAAGGAGTTAGAAAATACTTTGTAATTTCTTTAATTTCTATAGTTTTAAAATCAGGTTTTTGACATTCTTTAAGTACGATGGCTTTAAGATTTTTTTTAGATTTTAAATCCACTAATACCTGTGTTAAAGGTTTGATTTCATCAAAACTATGAAAAGTTAAATTATCCAAATACAAACCACAAATTGCAAGTTCATAATATCTTATATCAGATCTTTGCATCTAGAACTTCCTATACACTTTAACAAACCTTCTTTAGAATCATAAATAAATTCAACCATCTCTTTAGCATTTAATGCAAATCTATAGTGATTTTTACCTATTTTTATCCAAGATTTAAAATCAGAATAAATAGGTGTATCAAGCAAAGAATAATCACAATCATTTAAACAATAAAAGAGTTTTTCTTTGGCTTGATTGTTTTGCGCATTATCTAAAATTTCTGGAAAATTTAAATTTTTAAGTCTCATTTGACTACGCATTAAAGCAAGAGCTGAGCTTAGCATTTCATAGTCCATTTTTAATTTTAAAATTTTAACCTCATCTTTTGTAGTATTGATAAAAGATAAAGATAAGCTTGAAAAAATTCCCAAAATCAAAATCACAAAAACAAGCTCAAGCAGAGTAAAAGCTTTATTCATTTTGTCGGGAGTTCTTCATTGATTGCTTTTATTAGTTTCTTAAGTTCTCTTTCTAGAATATAATTTTCATAACTTTTTTTAACAAACGCATCTACAAAGCGTTTAAGTTCTATTTTTTTAGTACCCCCTGAAATCAAAGCGATATCATCTTCTAAAAAATTTGCAAATTCTTCACTGCACTTAACAATGAAATCTTTTGCATTAACATTAACAATGACTTGTTTTAGATTATCTGCCAAGAACAGCCTCTATTTTCTTATAAATATCTTCGCTTTCTATATTGCGAGATTTAAGTTCTTCTTCTAAACGCATGATTTGATTACTTTTTGCTTCATTTTGTGCTTTAACGCTTACAAGCTCATTTCTTAAAGCCTCATTGGCTTCGCAAACTTCGTTATACTTTTCAATTAATTCATTTACTTTATCTGTCATAGTATTGATTATTTTTTCATCAAACATATTTTTGCCTTCTTAAAAAATTTGTAATTTATGGAAAATATTATTTGATATTGTAGCAGAAAAAAATTTAAATTTAGGTTTTTATTGTCAATTAATTTTTAATTAAAGCATTTTCTTTTAAAATTTTTTCAAAAATAAAAATAAAGTAGAAAAATGTTAGAACTTACCAGCGAATTTAAACCTAGTCCTGATCAACAAGAAGCCATAAAAGGTATAGTAAAAAGTATAAAAAAAGGCAACAAATATCAAACCTTACTAGGCGTTACAGGAAGTGGAAAAACCTTTACCATGGCAAATGTCATTAAAGAACTTAATATGCCCACTCTTATCATGAGTCACAACAAAAGCCTTTGTGCACAACTTTATAGCGAATTTAAAGGCTTTTTTTCTAAAAATCATGTGGAATATTTTATATCTTATTATGATTATTATCAACCTGAAGCCTATATTCCACGCACTGATGTTTTCATAGAAAAAGACAGCTCCACTAATGAAGACTTAGAGCGTTTAAGACTGAGTGCTACTGCTTCTCTTTTAAGTTATGAAGATGTAGTTTGCATAGCTAGTGTTTCGGCAAATTATGGACTTGGTAATCCAAATGAATACATAGGCATGGTTTTAATCTTTGAACTAGGTATGCAAATTTCACAAAAAGAACTTTTAAAAAAACTTGTAGATATGGGTTATAAAAGAAATGATAATTTTTTTGATCGTGCAGATTTTAGAGTTCAAGGAGATATTATAGACATTTATCCAGCTTATTATGAAGATGAAGTAGTAAGACTTGAATTTTTTGGCGATGAGCTTGATGCTATGTATCATTACAATGTTTTAGAAAATAAAAAAGGCAAAGATTTAAAACGCTTCATACTCTATCCTACAAGCCAGTTTAGTGTAGGTGAAACAAGGCTAAAACAAGCGATAAAAGACATAAAAGCAGAACTTAACGAACGCCTTGCTTATTTTGAACATGAAAATAAACTCGTAGAATATCAACGCCTTAAACAAAGGGTTGAATTTGATCTTGAAATGCTTACAAGCACAGGAATGTGTAAAGGCGTTGAAAATTATGCAAGACATTTAACAGGGCTTAAAGAAGGTGATATTCCTTATACGCTTTTTGATTATTTTGCGATTAAAGATAGAAAATTTCTTGTTATAGTCGATGAAAGCCATGTATCTTTACCACAATTTAGAGGTATGTTTGCAGGAGATAGAAGCAGAAAACAAACCTTGGTGGATTATGGTTTTCGTTTGCCTTCAGCCTTGGATAACCGTCCTTTAATGTTTGATGAATTTATCCATAAAAATTGTCAATTTCTTTTTGTTTCAGCCACACCTGCACCTTTAGAACTTGAACTGAGTAAAGAAAACATCTTTCATCAAATCATGCGTCCTACGGGACTGCTTGATCCTTTAATAGAGTTAAAAGATAGTGATAATCAGGTTGAATTTTTATTTGATGAGGCTAAAAAAGTCATACAAAGGAATGAACGTGTTTTAGTGACTGTGCTAACTAAAAAACTCGCTGAAGAACTTACAAGGTATTATTTAGAGCTTGGTATAAAAGTCAAATACATGCACTCAGACATCGATGCTATAGAACGCAATGAAATCATAAGAGGTTTAAGAAGCGGTGCTTTTGATATGCTAATTGGCATTAACTTACTTAGAGAAGGACTAGATCTACCTGAAGTTTCACTCATTGCCATTATGGATGCAGATAAGGAAGGCTTTTTAAGAAGCACTACAAGTTTAATCCAAACCATGGGAAGAGCAGCTAGAAATGTCAATGGTAAGGTTTTGCTTTTTTGCAAAAAAATCACAAAATCCATGCAAGAAGCTATGGATACCACCAATGAACGCCGCAAACTTCAAATGGCTTATAATAAAAAATACAATATCACGCCAACTTCAGTCAAACGCCATATTGAAGAGAGTTTGAAAAATGAAGAGGATTTAGGCGAAATTTATCGCAAAGGTAAAAAACTCGAAAAAATGCCTGCTAGCGAAAGAGCAAAGCTTGTCAAAGAGTTAAGAAAGCAAATGCTTGAAGCAGCCAAAGCACTTGAGTTTGAAAAAGCTGCCGCAATTAGAGATGAGATTAATAAATTAAGGGATTTATAATAAAAATATATCCCTTGTTCTAACTCCTACCTCATTAAGTAAAGCACTTAAAATTTCATACTGAAAGTCTTGCAAGGGACGTTTTTCTTTTAAAACTATACCTATGACCCCTTTAGTTTTTTCCCCATCTTCTATAGGTAAATACATAGCATTAGCATTAGGCAGGGTATTTGTACAAACACCTGCTCTTTCTTTATTTGTTGCAACCCATTGAGCAATAGCAATCTCATCAGCACTAAAACAATTTTTTAACATTTGCTTATCATCGTTAAAAAACAACAAAGGTTTCGATAAAATATTGTTTTTATTTATAGGATAAATAATAATAGGTAAATTTAATAATTTTAAAGCTTGATTTCCAAGTTGTTCCCAAAGCTCTTGTTTGCTTTTCACTCTTGCTAACTTTTCACTATTTTCAAGCAAAATAGCCGTTCTATAAGCTCTTTTAGTGAGTTCTTTAGATTGCAATTTTAATCTTCTAGTAAAAACAGCTGTTAAAAATCCAACTATAAACATAGTTGTAAAAGTAATAATATTTCCACTATCATGAACTTTAAGACTAAAAATAGGTTCTAAAAAGAAAAAATTATAAATCAAAACACTTACCAAAGAAGAATAAAAGGCGAAAATTTTATTATCAGAAATAAAAGAAGAAGCAAAAACTGCTAAAATAAAAATCATAACTATATTACTTGGCTGAGTATTAAATTTATGAAATACAAAAGCTATAAAAGTTGCTAAAAGCAAAACTCCTGTGATTTTTAAAAAACCTAAAAAATCAAAACCTTTTTTACTTCGTATTTTAGGAGTAGAAATTTGATTTTCATTAACAAGATATAAATCAATATTAGGTGCTTTTTTAGCAACAGCTTCAAAAATCTCTTCTTTAAACTTTTTTTTATCTTTATTTTTACCTAAAACAATTTTAGAAACATTGCTAAGGCTTGAATACTCTGCAATTTGTCTTGCTATATCATCATATACGCTAATGATTTCAGCATCAAAACTTTTAGCTAGTTCTATATTTTCTTCTAAGGCTTTTTCTTCTTTAATATTGGGATTTTTTATATAAAGCGCACTCAATTTAGCATGAAAAGCTAAAGCAAGTCTTGCAGCTGCACGAATAACCTTTGCATTTGAAGCATTAATACAAACTAAAATATGCTCTCCAGTATGATAAGCTAAATCATCATTAATAAGCCTTTGTTCACTTGCTCTTAAATTCACTCTTGAAGCAAGTCTTCTTAAGGCAATCTCACGCAAAGCTATAAGTCTTTCTTGACGAAAGAAATTTTCAAGTGCTAGTTTAGCTTGTTTTTCCTTATAAATTTTACCATCTTGCATTCTTTTTAAAAGCTTATTAGGTTCAATATCAACAAGTTCAACCTGATCAGCCTCATCAAAAATACGATCAGGAATACGCTCTTTAACTTCTATCTTACTGATATTAGCGACTAAATCATTTAAACTTTCTAAATGTTGTATATTTAAAGTAGTATAAACATCAATCCCTGCTTTTAGAAGTTCTTCTATATCTTGAAAACGCTTTTCATTACGCAAGCCTTTAGCATTAGTGTGTGCAAGCTCATCTACTAAAACCAAAGCAGGTTTTCTCTTAAGAGTAGCGTCTAAATCAAATTCTTTTAATACTATATTTTTATAAGGAATTTCAAGATTAGCTATACTTTCAAAACCTTGTGTTAAAGCCATTGTTTCAGGTCTATCGTGAGGCTCTATATAGCCTAAAACAACATCAACTCCATTATCCCTTAAAGTTCTAGCTTCACTTAACATAGCATAAGTTTTTCCAGAACCTGCAGCATAACCTAAGAAGATTTTTAATTTTGCAAGTTTGTTTTTTTCTTCTTCCTTGGCTTTAACCTCAAGTTTTTTAAGAATTTGTTCAGGACTTTGTCTTTGCATGTTTATTCTTTTTTCATGGCTTTAGCAATAGCTATATTAACAGCTAAAACATTAACCTTTTCTTCCCCAAAAATCCCTAAAAATTTAGACTCGGTATTTTCTTGAATGATTTTTTCTAGTTCTTCTTTGGTAATTTTTGAAGATTGACTTATCCTAGGAATTTGCACTAGGGCTGCTTGAAGACTGATATGAGGATCAAGTCCTGATCCCGAAGCGCTTAACAAATCCAAAGGAATTTGTTCTTTTGTAATTTGCGGATTCTCATCTAAAAATTTTTGCAAATCTTTTTGCACACGCTCTTTTAAAGCAGGATTTGACATAGCATAATTAAATCCACCTGAACTTACACTGCTTTCATTTGTATCACTTGTATTGTAATTTGATACAGATGCTCTTGAATGTAGAAAATAAGGCTTATTAAAATCTTGACCCAAAAGCTTTGAACCTACCGCTTTGCTTATATCCAAAGTCGGACGACCTTCTTTATCCACTAAACTTCCACTTGATTGATAAGGAAAAATAAATTTTGCAACCGTATTTAAAGCAAAAGGATAAATAAGAGTACATAATATTAGCATTACCACAAAAAAACTAAGCAAAGTTCTAAGCATATCACACTCCTAAAATTCTAAGTATCCAAGCTGTAGGAATATCAATTATTTTTATCCCTATAAAAGGTGCTATCATACCACCTAAACCATAAATACTTAAATTTCTTAAAAGCAAATGCTCGCTTTTCATAGGCTTAAATTTAACTCCACGCATAGCAATAGGTATGAGCAAAGGTATAATAATAGCATTAAAAATAAGTGCTGATAAAATAGCGCTTTGCGGGGTAGCCAAATGCATAATGTTTAAAATTTGCATTTGAGGTAAAACCACACTAAACATAGCAGGTAAAATAGTAAAATACTTAGCAATATCATTTGCCATACTAAAAGTTGTAAGACTGCCTCTAGTAATAAGCAAACCTTTTCCTATTTCAACCACTTCTAAAATTTTAGTAGGATTAGAATCAAGATCTATCATATTGGCTGCTTCTTTGGCTGCTTGAGTTCCTGAGTTCATAGCTATACCTACATCAGCTTGCGCAAGAGCTGGAGCATCATTGGTTCCATCTCCTGTCATGGCTACTATCTTACCTTGGGCTTGTTCTTTTTTAATGGCTTCTATTTTATCTTCAGGCTTGCATTCTGCTATAAATCCATCAAGCCCTGCTTCTTTAGCTATAGTAGCTGCTGTTAAAGGATTGTCTCCAGTACACATTAAAGTTTTTATGCCCATTTTTCTAAGCTCATCAAAGCGCTCTTTAAGTCCTGGTTTTACTGTATCCTTTAGATAAATTACTCCTAAAATTTTTTCATTTTTACACACTACCAAAGGAGTACCACCAAGATTTGAAATTTCCATTACCTTAGTTTCTAAATCGCTAGGAATTTTTCCATTCATTTCGCTTATATAAGCTCTTATAGCATCAAAAGCACCTTTGCGAATTTTTGTATTATCTTGCAAATCCACACCACTCATTCTATTTTGAGCGCTAAATTCGATAAATTCTTTAATATCATTACCTTCTAATTCATAACCCATTTTTTGAGCCAATGCAACTATGCTTTTACCTTCTGGAGTTTCATCTTTTAAAGAGGATAAAACACAAGCTTTAATCATTTCTTCTTTACTTATACCTTGGACTTCATAAAATTCATTTGCCAAACGGTTTCCAAAAGTAATCGTTCCTGTTTTATCCAAAATCATAGTATCAACATCACCACAACTTTCAACAGCCTTGCCTGAAAGTGCGATCACATTAAAACGCGTTACCCTGTCCATACCTGCTATTCCTATAGCTGATAAAAGCCCCCCTATAGTTGTAGGAATAAGACATACAAGCAATGCTACTAACCACGAAATAGGCAAACTCACGCCTAAAAATTGCATAAAAGGATATAAACTTACAACCACCACCAAAAAACTCAAACTAAGAACAATTAAAAGAGTATTAAGAGCAATTTCATTTGGAGTTTTTTGACGCGCAGCACCTTCTACAAGATTGATCATTTTATCTAAAAAACTTTCCCCAGCTCCAACTAAAATTTTAATCTTTAAAAAATCAGTTAAAACCGTAGTCCCACCTGTAACAGAAGAAAAATCACCGCCCGCTTCACGCATAACAGGAGCACTTTCACCTGTAATAGCTGATTCATCAACACTTGCAGCACCTTCTATAATTTCTCCATCATTAGGTATAAGTTCACCTGCTTTAACTAAAACTATATCACCTATTTTTAACTCGCTAGAATTAAGCATTTCTTCACTGCCATCACTTTTTATGCGTCTAGCTTTAGAATCCTTTTTGCTTTGTCTTAAAGTAGCTGCTTGGGCTTTACCCCTTCCTTCTGCAATACTTTCTGCAAAATTTGCAAAAAGCAAGGTTATAAATAAAATAAAAGTGATTAAGATGTTATAAATTCTTTCATCAGAATTTCCATTAAACAAAGTAGGAAAAATACTTAAAATCAAAGTAAGAATCAATCCAACTTCCACCATAAACATAACAGGATTTTTTACCATAAAGCGTGGATCAAATTTTAAAAATGCTCCTTTTATGGCATTATTTAAAATTTCTTTTGCAATGAGTTTATTTTGTTTTTTAGACATTGACTCTCCTTAATGCCATAAAGATAAATATTCTGCAACGCTTGATAAAGTAAGCACTGGAAAAAAAGTAAGTGCAGCAAAAATATATATAATACAAACAAGCACAAACATAAAAGTTAAATTATCCGTTTTTAAAGAATTTGCAGTATTTTCTTGTGTATTTTTAGCCAAAAGCGATCCAGCTATAGCAAGCTGAGCTATTAAAACCAAATAACGCCCACAAAACATAGCAAAAGCTGTACTTAAATTCCAAAATAAATTATCATCTTTTAAACCTTCAAGTCCTGAACCATTATTTGCTGCCGAAGAACTAAATTCATACAAAATCTGAGCCAAGCCATGAAAGCTAGGATTGCTTATACTATCTTTTGCAAAAACAACAGCTAATGCACTTAAAACAAGGATTAATAAAGGATGGATAAGAATTACCAAAGCTATAAGCTTCATTTGTGCGCTTTCTATTTTTTTACCCAAGAATTCTGGAGTTCTGCCTATCATTAATGCACAAATAAACACGGTTAAAAGCACATAAATAATCATATTCATAAGCCCTACTCCTTCGCCACCAAAAGCCACATTTAACATCATATTTAGCAAAGTAGCACTGATGCTTAAAGGATTTAAACTATCGTGCATATTATTGACGCTTCCTGTAGTAAAAGCAGTAGTTACAGCACTAAATAAACTCGAACCATCTGTGCCAAATCTTATTTCTTTACCTTCTAAATTTCCCAAATTTGCATTTAAACCCAAAGAATCCAAATTTGGATTTGACATTTTTTCGCTAAAATAAATTAAAAGCAAAGAAATGATAAAAATAATCCCCATTGCACCAAAAATAACTCCCCCTTCTTTTCCCATAAGAGCAAAACCTTGTCTTTCTTTTCTATGATAAACCATCAATCCAAAAGCTACAACACAGGCACTAGGAATAAGCATCATGGATAAAATTTGTAAAAAATTTGTAAGTAAAGTAGGATTTTCAAAAGGCATGCTTGAATTAGCACCAAAAAAACCACCCCCGTTTGTCCCTAAATGTTTTATAGACTCAAGAGCTGCAACAGGACCTGTGGCAATGCTTTGAAATTTATTTTCTAAAGTAAGCACGCTAAAATTTGCGTGATAGTTTTGCACCACGCCTTCAGAGATAAAAATTACAGCCAAAATAAAACTTAAAGGCAACATCAAACGCGTAATAATACGCGTAAAATCTTCATAAAAATTTCCCATTTGCATACCACATAAAGCACGACAAAAAGCCATACAAGCAGAATATCCACTTGCACTTGAAACAAACATAGCAAGTAAAATGCCTGTATTTTGGGAAAGCAAACTTAAAGCACTCTCTCCACTATAATGCTGAAGGTTTGTATTTGTAATAAAACTAATTACAGTATTTAAATTCAAATCCCCTTTCATAGAATTTATCGAATTGGGATTTAAAAAAAGTTTATCTTGCAAATAAAAAATCACGAAAGAAAAAATAGCCACTAAGGCATTAAAAGCAATTAAATGCAAAGAATATTTTTGCCAAGTCATATTTTTTCTATCAATTGCACAAATTTTATAAATTAAGTTATCAATTGGATTAAAAATAAAATCAAAAATAGTTTTGTTACAGCTTGCAATTTTATAAAGATAATTTCCAAAAATTAAAGCCAATATAAAAGCTATAATCAGTGTTATTAAAATTTCTAGCATATTTTTCCTTTAAAATTTTTCAGGATATAATAGAGCATAAAATAAATAAAGAGCAAGTATTAAGCTTAAAACTAGTAAAAATATCATCCGCGTGTCCTAGTTTGAATTTCACAAAAACGGATAAAAAACCATAAACTACCAAAAGCTAAAAGCAGAAGCAAAGCAAAGATAACATCCATAGGATAGCCCTTTCTCATTGATTCAAAATAGGATTTATTCTATCCTTGTTAAGCTTATATTTTGATTAATACTAATTTTATGATTTATTTATAATTTTTATCTATATTAAATAAAAAGACAAATGAAGAATTTAGCAGGAAAAATCCTGCTAAAAATTGTTAAAGATAACCTGCTGCCATAGCGATAAAATATCCTGCTATACAAGAAGTGATTACACCTATAAGACCTGGTAAAATAAAACTATGATTGATAACAAATTTACCGATGTGAGTAGTACCTGATCTGTCAAATTGTATAGTAGCTAAATCGCTTGGATAAGTTGGTAAAATATAATATCCATAACAAGCAGCCGCAAAAGCAACAATTACACCAGGTTCAACACCAATTCCTAAAGCCAAAGGAACAAAAGCCGAAATAGCCGCTGCTTGAGAGTTTACAAATTTTGAAATTAAAAGAAGCATTACAGCATAAGTCCAAGGATGCTCTTTTACTATATCTCCAAGCGCTACTTTCATCATAGGAGTATGAACTGCAAACATAGTATCAGCCATCCAAGAAATTCCAAATACCGCAACAAGTGCTATCATACCTGATTTAAAAATTTCATTAGAGCCGATTTTCTTTGCATCTGTTTTAGTAAAGATGATAATCAAAGAACCTGCTAAAAGCATAAACATCTGAATAACTGAAACCATGGATAAAACATCCATTTTAGGATTGCCTAAAGCATCTACTTGAGGAATGCCATTTTTTACAACTTGCCCCCAGTTTGGACGCAAGAAATCAAATACACCTAATAAAGCCACTAAAGCAATAGCTCCTAAGAAAATCCACATTGCAACCCAATTACTTTTTGGGAGTTTAACACCTAAAAGTGTTTTAGAATCCCCATAAACATATTTTTTAAATTCAGGATCTTTAAGTTTTTCTTGAAATACTTCATCTTTATCCAAATCTTTTCCTCTAAACCAAGAAAAAATTCCTATACACAATACACCAAATAATGTACTAGGTATGGTAATTTGAAGAAGATTAATATAACCATCAAAACCTGCTAATTTATGATTAGCATTTAAAAGCAAAGCAGTCAAACTTACAACAGCCACAGATACAGGAGATGCAATAATACCCATTTGTGATGATATAGAAGCTGCTGCCATTGGACGCTCAGGACGAATACCGTTTTTAATCGCTATATCATAAATAATAGGCATAATAGTATAAACCACATGTCCTGTTCCACAAAGTATGGTCAAAAAGCAGGTTACAAAAGGCGCTAATATTGTTAAAAACTTAGGATTGCGTCTTAAAATTCTTTCTGCTATTTGAAGCATAACATCCAAACCACCGCTTGCTTGCAAAGTTGCACTCGCAACCACTACCGCTAAAATCGTAAGCATAACATCTATGGCTGGTTTTCCAGGCTTTATATGAAAAGCAAATACAAGCATTAAAATACCTATACCACCAAGTAAACCAAGCGCTATGCCGCCTTTTTTTGCACCGTAAAAAAGACAAATTAAAACGATAATGATTTGGATTGCAAATTGCCCTCCCTCACTAAGGCTTGTTAAAAAGTCCATTTTAACTCCTTTGAAAATTGATATTTAAAAACAGTTATTATTGTATCACATTTTTAAATTAAAGAATAATATTTCTAAAAATAAAACAATAATTTTTTATATTATTTAAATTAAATTTAAATATAAAACAAAAGTGTAATGGGTTTGATAGATTGATAGAATTTTATCCTTCAAGTTCATATAATTTTTTTCTATCCGTAGAACTTGCTATATTGAGATGTTTGCGATATTTTGTAATAGTTCTTCGCCCTATATCGACTTTAAATTCTTCTTTGATTAATTCTAAAATTTTACTATCGCTTAAAGGTTTATTGCGATCTTCATTCTTTACTAAATTTGCTACAAATTCTTTAACACCTACATTTGAAGTCTCTCCCTCTTCATCAAGAGCAAAAGCAAAAAAATCACGCAAGGGGATAAGTCCTCTTTCACAACTTAAATATTTATTTGCCACAGCTCTTGATATAGTCGAAGCATTGCGTTCTAAATCAAGTGCTAAATCCTTAAAAGTCATAGGTTTTATCTCTTTTCCCATGAAAAAATCATATTGATATTCTACTATCATAAGCCCTATTTTATAAAGAGTAGCTTTTCTCATCGCTAAAGCATCAACTAAATTTTTTGCTTCTTTGATGTAATGACTTAAAAAATCATGCTCTAAACCATCAGTTTGGATTGAAATTTCAGGATAATAATCATCATTGATTTTTACTTTAATTTCACCATTTTCTTTATAAACAAAAATATCAGGAACAATTATACGAGAATCTTCAAAATATTCCAAAAAAGGAGGAGTGCTAAAACGCTTAAGTACAGCCAATGCTTCTTTATATAAAGGCTCTTTGGTATAGTTTTGTATATTTTCAAAATCCATAATCAACATTCTACAAAACTCATCAATATCTTCATCTAACTCCATATTTTCAAGAGCAAATAAAAATGCTTCTTTATAATCTTTAGCTCCCACTCCTACAGGATCTAAAAATTTAAATCTTGCTCTTACTCGCTCAATTTCTTCCAAAGAATACTCTTTTAAAAATTCTTCATCGTATTCAAAATATCCTTCCTCATTTAAGCATTCTATAATTTTTTTTGCAAGTTCTTGAGATTTGTTTGTAGGAAACAAAGGAGGAAGAATCTGTTCATTTAAAAGCTCATAAACACTTTTTTTGGCAAGTCCTTTACTATCCACAAAAGCCGAATTTACATTATGTTTATAAAATGAATCAAAATAATTCTTACCCTTATCATGAGTTTGTATCGAATCTTGAACATTTAAGAAAGGATTATCCTCAGCAAATTTATCTAAATTTTCTTTTAAATCCTCTATATTTGCTTGTAAAATCGGCAACCAAGAGCGTAAAGTTTGAGAAATTTTAGTCTTGGGTGCTTGGGTGATTTTTTGCTTTAACATCAATCAAGGAGTTTAAACTCCGCTCCTAAATAATACTTTTTCACGTCTTTATTGGTTGCAATTTCATCAGCATTTCCACTAGCAAGCAAAGAACCTGATCTTATAACATAAGCTCTATCACAAATAGCCAAAGTCTCACGCACATTATGATCGGTAATTAAAACCCCAATCCCCAATCTTTTAAGCTCTTTAATTAAAGTTTGAATTTCAGCCACTGCTATAGGATCAACACCTGCAAAAGGCTCATCAAGAAGCAAAAACTTAGGTTCGCACATCAAGCTTCTAGCGATCTCACAACGCCTTCTTTCACCTCCACTTAAACTTAAACCTTTCCTTAAACGAATAGGCTCTATACTTAAGAGTTCAAGCATTTGCTCAACTTTATCATGTAAAATTTTTTTATCTTTATAAAAAATCTGAGCCGCTAAAAGCAGGTTATCTTCTACGCTTAAATCCTTAAAAATACTACTTTCTTGAGGTAAATAACCTATCCCTGATCTAGCTCTTTTATTTAAAGGATCTTTTGTCACATCTAAACCATCTAAAAGAACTTTTCCACTACTTGGGGAAATAAGTCCACATATCATATAAAAAGTTGTCGTTTTTCCTGCACCATTTGGCCCTAAAAGTCCTACAACTTCTCCGCTATTAACCTCTAAAGAAATTCCATGTATAATCTTAGTTTTTTTAATAATTTTTTCTAAATTTACAATTTCTAATTTACTCATAAATTTCATACTTTCTTTTGTCGTCTTTAATGCTAATTTTAATCTGGATAGTAGAAATTCCAAATTTCATTAAAGTTTTTTTCAAATTTTCACCGCCCCATTCAACCAAATGCAAACCTTTTTCAAAAAAATTTTCAAATAAACCATTCGCTAAAAGTCCTTCTAAACCTTCTTGATAAATATCATAATGATAAATGCAAATATCATGATTTTCATATTTTTGCATAGTGGAAAAAGTTGGAGAATCTACCCTTGCATCAAGACCAAGAAATTTAACCCAAGCTTGTACTAAGCTTGTTTTTCCGCTAGCCAAATCTCCTTGAAGCAAAACAACACCTTCTTTAGGCATTATTTGAAGCATCGTTTTGATCTCATCTTTTGCTAAAATAAATTCTTTCATAATTTTACCACATATTCATTTTGTGCGTTTTTAGGAATGCTTTTCGTGCTAGGTATAGCTAGGACTTTATATTTTTGAGTGTATTCAGTAAAATGTAAAGTGATGATATCACCCACCTTAACCTCTTTACTCGCCTTAACAATAACGCCATTAATCCCCACTACACCACTTTTACACATATCTTCAGAAATAGCTCTTCTTTTCGTGATATTAACTACATTTAAAAATTTATCTACTCTCATAAAAGCAATTTTAGCAAAAAAAATCAATTTTTGGAACAAAATTTGCTTATGCCTTTGCTTTATTTTTTAAGAAAATAGCAAGTAAAAACTTTTCTTTAATGAAATTTGGATACAATTTTACAATTTTCAAATCTATTTTAACAAAGGATATCTTATGAAAAATGAAGTAAAAAAAGTAGTTTTAGCGTATTCTGGGGGGCTTGATACGAGCATTATTTTAAAATGGCTTCAAGATGAGTATAATTGTGAAGTTGTAACTTTTACAGCAGATATTGGTCAAGGTGAAGAACTCGAACCTGCAAGAAAAAAAGCCCTTTCTTTAGGCATAAAAGAAGAAAATATTTTCATTAAAGATTTAAGAGATGAATTTGTTAAAGATTATGTATTTCCTATGTTTAGAGCCAATGCGATTTATGAAGGAGAATATCTTTTAGGAACAAGTATAGCAAGACCACTTATAGCAAAAACTCAAGCACAAATCGCCCTGCAAACAGGTGCTGATGCGGTAAGCCATGGTGCCACAGGTAAAGGAAATGATCAAGTGCGTTTTGAACTTGGCTATCTTGCTTTTAACCCAGATTTAAAAATCATCGCTCCATGGCGTGAGTGGGATTTAAACAGTCGTGAAAAACTCCTTGCTTATGCGCAAAAACACGGTATTGATATTTCTAAGAAAAAAGGAAAATCCCCTTATTCTATGGACGCAAATTTACTTCATATTTCTTACGAAGGACTTGTTTTAGAAGATCCTGCACACGCACCTGAAGAAGATATGTGGAGATGGAGTAAAAGCCCAAAAGACGCTCCAAATGAAAGTGAAATTATAGAACTTGATTTCCAAAAAGGAGATTTAGTAGCGATAAATGGAGAAAAACTAAGTCCCGCAGGACTTTTAACCAAACTTAACGAACTAGGCTGCAAACACGGTATAGGACGCCTTGATATAGTAGAAAATCGCTATGTAGGAATGAAAAGCCGTGGTTGTTACGAAACTCCAGGCGGTACTATACTTTTAAAAGCACACAGAGCGCTTGAAAGCATCACGCTTGATAGAGAAGCAGCACACTTAAAAGATGAACTCATGCCAAAATACGCAAGTTTAATTTATAATGGCTATTGGTTCTCGCCTGAAAGAATGATGCTTCAAGCCTTAATCGATGAGTCTCAAATTCATGCCAATGGTAGAGTAAAACTCGAGCTTTATAAAGGCAATGTGATGGTTATAGGACGCGAAAGTGCTAACGATAGCTTGTTTAACGCAGCTTATTGTACTTTTGAAGAAGATGAAGTGTATAATCAAAAAGATGCAGCAGGTTTTATCAAGCTTAATGCTTTGCGTTTTATCATCGCAGGAAAAAATGGAAGAAAATTTTAATAAAGGAATAAAATGAAAGTATTATTAATCAAAGATGTAAAAGCACTTGGAAAAGCAGGCGAAGTAAAAGAAGTAAAAGACGGTTACGGACAAAATTTCTTAATCGCCAAAGGCTTTGCTAAAGCAGCTACTAATGAAGTCTTAAAAAAATACGAAAGCGACAAGAAAAAAGAGGCTGAAAATTTACGCTTTGAAATCGCAAATTTAGAAAAACTCAAAGAAGAACTTAGCAAAATCACTCTTGAAATTTCAAAACCCGTAGGTGCAAATGGAAGTTTGTTTGGTGGTGTAACCAAAGATGAAATCGCTCACGCCCTAAAAGAACAAAGCCATATAGAAATCGATAAAAAAAGTTTAGAATGTGACACTTTTAAAAGTCTTGGACTTCATGAAGTAAGCGTAAAGCTCGGACACGCAATCCACGCTAAATTTAATATAAATATAAAGGCGGAATAATGTTTCACGCAACAACGATTTTAGCTTACAAAGGCAAAAACAAATCCGTAATCGGCGGAGATGGACAAGTAAGCTTTGGAAACACGGTATTAAAAGGCAATGCCGTAAAAATAAGAAAACTTAATAATGGTAAAGTTTTAGCCGGTTTTGCAGGCTCAACAGCTGATGCTTTTAATCTTTTTGATATGTTTGAAAATCTCCTTCAAAGTTCTAAAGGCGATCTTTTAAAAGCTGCCATTGATTTTTCTAAAGAATGGAGAAAAGACAAATACCTAAGAAAACTTGAAGCCATGATGCTTGTACTTGATAGAAATCACATTTTTTTACTTTCAGGCACAGGCGATGTGGTTGAACCCGAAGATGGACAAATCGCAGCCATAGGAAGTGGTGGAAACTATGCACTTTCAGCGGCTAGAGCCTTAGCAAAACATGCAAGTTTAGATGAAGAAGAGCTTGTAAAATCAAGCCTTCAAATCGCGGGTGAAATTTGCATTTATACCAATACTAATATCAAAACTTATGTGATCGAGGATGAGAAATGAATCTAACTCCAAAAGAAATTGTTAAATTTTTAGATGATTATGTCATAGGACAAAAAAAAGCTAAAAAAATCATAGCTATAGCTTTAAGAAATCGCTACCGCAGAATGCAACTTAGCCCTGAGTTGCAAGATGATATAGTGCCAAAAAATATCTTGATGATAGGTTCTACAGGCGTAGGAAAAACAGAAATCGCTAGGCGTTTAGCTAAAATGATGGGCTTTCCTTTTATCAAAATCGAAGCGAGCAAATATACTGAAGTAGGTTTTGTAGGTCGTGATGTAGAAAGTATGGTAAGAGATCTTGCCAATGCGGCTTTAAATTTAGTAAAAAATGAGCAAAGAGAAAAAAACAAAGATAAAATCGATGAATTTATAGAAAATAAAATTTTAGAAAAACTTTTGCCACCTTTACCAAAGGGTATCAGCGATGAAAAACAAGAAGAATATAAAAATAGTCTTGAAAAAATGAGAACTAAACTAAGAAATGGCAATCTTGATGAAAGCACTATAGAGATAGAAATTTCGCAAAATATGTTCGATACCAATCCTAACCTACCTCCTGAAATGGGTGCAATGCAAGATATAGTTAAGGTTATAGGTGTTGGCAGTAAAAAAGTCAAAAAAGAAATGAAAATCAAAGACGCTAAAAATGCTTTAAAAAACGAAGCAGGAGAAAAAATCCTAGATCAAGAAAGTATCAAAAGCGAAGCCTTAAAAAGAGCGGAAAATGAAGGGATTATTTTTATTGATGAAATCGATAAAATCGCTGTTTCAAGCGGAAATTCAAATCGCCAAGATCCAAGTAAAGAAGGGGTGCAAAGAGACTTACTTCCTATAGTCGAGGGATCAAATGTACAAACAAAAATAGGTACTTTAAAAACCGATCATATTCTTTTTATCGCTGCAGGAGCTTTTCATCTTAGCAAACCAAGTGATCTTATCCCTGAACTTCAAGGACGCTTTCCTTTAAGAGTGGAATTAGATAGTCTTGATGATAAAGCTCTTTATGAAATTTTAACACGCCCTAAAAATTCACTTTTAAAACAATACTCTCAGCTTTTAAAAACTGAAAATTTAGAACTTGAATTTGATGATGAAGCTATTAAAGAAATAGCGAAAATAGCTTCAAGAGCCAATGAAGAAATGCAAGATATAGGTGCTAGACGCTTACATACTGTGATAGAAAAATTACTTGAAGATCTAAGCTTTGAAGCTGATGAGTATGCGGGTAAAAAATTCGTAGTGGATAAAAAAATGGTAGAAGAAAAACTCGGAGACATCATAGAAAATAAAGATCTTGCAAGGTATATTTTGTGAAAAGTGGCTTTGTTAGCATCATAGGGCGTACTAATGCAGGAAAAAGTACTTTAATCAATTCCTTATTAGAAGAAAAAATCGCCCTAGTTTCTCACAAACAAAACGCCACAAGACGTAAAATCAAAGCCATAGTGATGCATGAAAAAAATCAAATCATTTTCATCGATACCCCAGGACTTCACGAAAGCGGTGCTACGCTTAATCAACTGCTTGTCCAAAGTGCTATTAAATCTATAGGGGATTGTGATGTGATTTTATTTGTGGCGAGTGTTTTTGATAGTACAAAAGACTATGAAAATTTTCTTAGTCTAAACCCACAAGTACCACATATCATCGCTTTAAATAAAGTAGATTTAACCGACAATGCTACACTTTTAAAAAAACTTAGCGAATATGCAAAATTTAGCCAACATTTTAAAGCTATCATTCCTTATTCTTCTAAGAAAAAAAGCTATAAAAAAGGCTTGTTAGATGAGATAGTAAAATATCTTGACGAACATGAATATTTTTATGATCCTGAATTTTTAAGTGCGAGTAGCGAAAAAGAACTTTATAGAGATTTCATACTTGAAAGTATTTATGAAAATTTAAGCGATGAGCTTCCCTATAGTAGCGAAGTGCTTATCAATCGCACCAAAGACACGCCCAATCTTTTAATCCTAGAAGCCAATATCATCACAGATACAAACTCTCACAAGGGTATGCTTATAGGAAAAGAAGGGGCAACTTTAAAAAGAATAGGCAAAGATGCACGCTTTAAAATTTCAAAACTTGCACAAAAAAAAGTACTTTTAAAGCTTTTCGTAACAGTGAAAAAAAACTGGCAAAAAGATGAAGAATTTTTAAAAAAACTTTTAAATGATGAAAATTAATTCATTAAATAAAATAAATTTTATAAAATCTACAGATTTGCTTTATGCTCAAAGAACAGGAATATCCAAAGAAGATGAACTTTTTAACAATTTAACTGCAGATTTTAAGCTAAGCAAACCCTTTGACTACCAAATAGCTTTTTTTAAACATAATGAAATTTATCATTGTTTTTTAGCGCCTGTTTACAAATTGAAAAAAAGTCGTTTTTGCTTTCCTGAGCCTTTAATTTTTCAAGCTTTGTTTGATGAAAGATTTATTGAGGAAAGTGATTATTGTGTTTTAAATTTATATGATCAAACTTTATATTTATATTTTTACCAAGAGGGAAAATTTATCAATCTTAAAAAAATCGAAAATTTCAACCCAAGTAATATGGATTTATTTTTTAAACAAAATCGATTTATAGAACTTTTAAAACACTATGAAAGCAAATTGCTACTTTATCAGGATTTGGATACAATCAAACATTACTTCTCATCTCAAATAAAATGTTTAAATCTAAATGATATTCTTGATAAAAATAGTTTATTGAAATTAAGTTCATATAGTATAAAAAATCTAGATCAAAATTGTAATTTTATCAAGCATAATAAAATAAAAATATCTATTTCTTTTAAAATTATATTAATATTTATTTTTAGCTTTAGTCTTAGTATGATGATTTTATTATTTAAAGATTTTATAGAATACAAACAAAATAAGGAAATTCAAAATAAAAATTTTATCATACAAGAAGAAATTTCTAAACTAAAACAAGATAAGCAAAAATTATTAACAAACATACAAGATTTAAACTTTACTCTTTCTAATAAAATATCATCTACACAACAACAATTTCATATTTTATCCACCATAACAAAAGAAATCAATTTAGACAAAAATAAAGCAATCATTCTAAATCAAATCATATCATGGCTTAACTCCAATGAACTTAAAATCACAAATCTTGAATTTAAACAAACAAAAATCATTCTTTCTTTTATCGATGAAAACCACTTTAAAAGAGCATTAGAAAATCTAAATTCTGCTTTTAAAATTCTTGATAAAAATGAAGAAACATTGAATATCATATTAGAAGTCATACATGAATAAAATAGAAGTATTTTTGCAGAATTTAAATCCTAGGGAAAAATTTCTTTTTATTTCTTTTATCTGTCTTTGTGCTTTGTTTTTAGCTTTTAAAATTCACGATCACTTTTTGGAAGATATTTTTCAAAAAACATTAGTAGAACATAATTACCTTGCATTAAATGAAGCAAAAATAGAAAATTCACATCTTAAAGAAATAGAAACAAAGCTAACAAAACAGATAAAAACAGAGGAAGAAAAATTAAAATACTATAAAGAAAAATTGCATTTATTTTCTTATGATAAAGATTTTTTCAATAAAAAAATCAATAATTTATCCAAAAATTTAACCATTAATGAAATAAAATTTTCCCAAGAAAACAAAAATTTTATCCACTATAATTATGTTTCTCTAAGTTTAAATGGCAACTTTAAAGACTTGCTCAATTTTATACAAAATTTAGAAAATCTTCCTATAGCTTTAAAAATTGATAAAATAAAACTATACAATACACAGGGTTTAAAATTAAAGCTTGATTTAATGTTTAAATTTGTTAATTTATAATAATATTAAAATGTTATATTTTTAAATATTATTATAAAAAAAATATTTAAAAATATTGTAATTTAATTATTTTTCTATTACTATTAGTTAAAATATTTTAAGCATAAAAAAGAAAGGTATTGGGAAGTGACTAAACAAGAAATACAAAAACTCGATACAAATTTCCTAGGTCATCCCAAGCCTTTATTCTCTCTATCAATGGTAGAACTTTGGGAAAGATTTGCTTTTTATGGCATACGATCTTTACTTGTGCTTTTCATGGCAACAACCATAAGCAAAGGTGGACTTGGAATAAGCACTGAATACGCCTCGGCAATTTATGGCATTTTTGCAGGATGCTTGTATTTAGCAGCACTTCCTGGAGGCTGGATTACTGATAATTATTTAGGGCAAAAAAAGGCTTTATTTCTAGGTTCTTTTATTATAGCTTTAGGACATATTAGCATAGCCTTATCTATTCTAAGCACACCTATATTTTTCCTAGGACTTACTTTTATCGTTATTGGTACTGGATTTTTTAAAACTAGTGCTTCTGTAACAGTTGGAATGTTATATAAACAAAATGATACAAGATGCGATACTGGCTATACGATTTTTTATATAGGAATTAACATTGGAGCATTCATTGCTCCTCTTATATGTGGTTTTATTCAAGCAAAATGGAATTATCATTTAGGATTTGGCATAGGAGGTTTAGGTATGCTAATCTCTTTGCTTATTTTATATTTTAAAGCTATCCCTGAACTTGAAGAATTTCATAAAAATTGTACTTTAAGGCAAAACTGGGAACAACCATTTAAAAAAAGTAAAAATTTAACTCTTATACTAAGTATAAGCTTGTTAAGTATTATTGGATTTTTTCTAATTTTTATTAATCTTGCAGATATTAATCCCATAATACTATCAAAAAAACTTCTAATTGTAATTTTACTATGTTTGGTAATTTATTTCATATATCTTTTTGTTTTTAAAACCTTAAATAAAAGAGAAAAACAGCAATTAACAATTTTAATTGTTTTATTCTTTGTAGCCACTTTTTTTTGGAGCACTTTTGAACAAAAACCTACCGCTTATAATCTTTTTGCGCAAGATTTTACAAATAGAAATATTTTTGATTGGAAAATTCCAACAAACTGGTTTCAATCTTTTAATCCAATTTTTATCATCATACTTGCTCCTATAGCAAGTTATATTTGGATATTTTTAGAGAAAAAAAATATATATTTTTCTTCCATTGGAAAATTTACTTTAGGAATATTATTTGCCGGCATTGGTTTTATGATGATGACCTTTGCTTCACAAAATCTAATAAACAACAATGGTTTGCCAATATCCATGGCTTGGATTATCATAAGTATATTCTTTTTAACACTTGGGGAATTATGCGTGTCTCCTGTTGGACTCTCTATAATGGCTAAGGTTGCCCCTGATTTAATCAAAAATCAAATCATGGGACTTTGGTTTGTAGCAAGTGCACTTGGAAATTTTGTTGCAGGACTTATAGGAGGAAATGTCAATATTAAAAACATCGATCAACTTCCTAATATTTTTGAACAATGCATGTGGATGCTTTTTGTTGTAGCGCTTTTACTTTTTATTGCTAAAAAACCAATTTATAAAATTCTTAACGAAAAAAATAAGCAATTATCTAACTAAACTTAAAATACAAAATACACCAAAGTTGAAAATTGATCTTAATATTTCTTTTTTTATATTTGCAAAAAAGTAACATTATGATATAAATCATTTAAAAATATTACAAAGTTATACATATTTTTTAATTTCTTGTCTATAATTTATAAATAAAAATACACAAAGGATATAAATTGAGTAAAAATGTAAAAAATTTAGATACTTCATTTTTTGGACATCCAAAACCACTTTTATCTCTTTCACTTACTGAGCTTTGGGAAAGATTTTCTTTTTACGGAATTCGCCCCTTGCTTTACCTTTTTATGATAGCAAGTTTTGAAAAAAGCGGAATGAACTTAAAACCTGAAGAAGCAAGTGCAATTATGGGAATTTTTGCAAGTTGTTTATATCTTGCTGCTTTGCCAGGTGGATGGCTTGCGGATAATTACTTAGGACAAAAAAGAGCAATTTTACTAGGTGCTTTAACTATAGCATTTGGACATTTGTGCATAGCCTTTTCTTATTTTAACAATAAAATGATTTTTGTTGGTATGGTTTTTTTGGTTATAGGTACAGGACTTTTTAAAACTTGTGCTTCTGTAATGGTTGGAATGCTTTATAAAAAAAATGATGCAAGGCGTGACTCTGGTTTTACTCTTTTTTATATGTGCTTTAATTTTGGTGCTTTTGTAGCTCCTTTAATTTGCGGCTTTTTACAAAAAGAATACGGATGGCATTTTGGTTTTGGTGCAGGTGGGATTGGTATGCTTTTAGCGGTAATTATTTTCTACCTAAAAACTATGCCTGATTTAAAAGAATTTGATGAAAAAGTTGGCATAGACTCTACTTGGGATAGACCAAGCAAAAAAAGCAAAAACGCATTTTACATCATCATTGTATCAGGTATTGTTTTGCTTGGAGCAATATTTTTAATCCTTGGTGGTTTTATAAAATTAGATGCACAAGTTATTAATAAAAATATTATTTTAACTATCTTAGCTTGTGCTGGAATTTATTTTTTATATCTTTTCGCTTTTACTTCTTTAAAAATAGAAGAAAAAAGAAATTTAATTATTTTTATTGTTTTATTTTTAGCGGCTGCGTTATTTTGGTCAGTATATGAGCAACAATACACTTCTTTTAATTTTTTTGCAGAAAAATTAACAGATAAAACCATATTAAATTATGAAATTCCTACAATATGGTTTCAATCTCTTGGAGGTTTATTTGTTATACTTTTTGCACCTTTTAGTACTTTTATATGGACTATATGTGCCAAAAATAATAAAGAAATTTCATCTATTATTAAATTTGCATTAGGACTTTTGGGTGCAGCTTTGGCATTTTTAATAATGGCTTTAGCTTCAAATCATGCAATTAGTTTAAATGGCGATGCTAATACATTAAGAGAAAATTTAGAAAATTCATCACAAATTATTTTAGTTTCACCTTGGTGGCTTGTCAGTAGCTTTTTGCTTATGGTTTTAGGAGAGCTTTGCCTTTCCCCTGTGGGACTTTCTATAATGACAAAAATTGCACCTAATTTAATTAAATCTCAAGTCATGGGACTTTGGTTTGTAGCAAGTGCATTAGGCAATGCTTTAGCTGGATTCATAGGTGGTAAAGCAAGTGAAGAAAATATAGCTTATTTGCCAAATTTATTTTACCAATGTATGTGGATATTACTTGGTGCTGTTATAATTTTACTTATACTCAAAAAACCTATCAATAAAATACTAAAAAATTAATATTAAGGAGAAAATATGAGTATTTACAAACAAAGAGTATTAGAACTTAGAAGATTAATGAAAGAAAATAATATTGACGCCTATCTCATCTTAAGCGCGGATCCGCATTTGAGCGAATATTTACCAGAATATTACAAAAACAGAGTCTTTATCAGTGGCTTTAAGGGTTCTGTTGGAACAGTTCTTATCACACAAGAAGAGGGCTTTTTGTGGGTAGATGGAAGATATTGGCTTCAAGCACAAAAGGAATTAGAAGGTAGTGGCATACTTTTACAAAAGCAAGATGCTAAAAATACTTTTACCAAATGGTTGGAAAAAAATTTAAGCGAAGATCAAATTTTAGGCATCGATTTTGCACTTTTACCTTTATCTTTGCAAAAAGATTTAAAGATTAATTGCAAGGCAAATTTAAAACATATAGATTTGATAAGTCCACTTTGGAAAGATCGTCCCACTTTACCACAAGAAAAAATTTATGAACACGAACTAGAATACTGCTCTTACTCAAGAAAAGAAAAATTAGCATTAGTGCGTCAAAAAATGAAAAATTTAAATGCTACTTCTCATTTAATCTCCAGCCTTGATGATATAGCTTGGCTTACAAATTTAAGAGGGAATGATGTAAATTATAATCCTGTATTTTTAAGTCATTTGCTAATCTTGGAAGACAAAGCTTTGCTTTTTGTTGATCAGAAAAAAGTAAATTCAGAACTTGAAAAAAAATTAAATTTAGATGGGTTTTGGCTTAAAAATTATGATGAAATCATCATGGAGCTTGAAAAACTTGCAAATACAAATTTGCTTATTGAACCTTCAAAAATGACCGCTTTACTCATAAATTCTTTAGATAAAAGCGTAAAAATCATTCAAGAAATTAATCCAAGCACTCACTTAAAAGCAGTTAAAAATACAAAAGAAATAGCGCATATACAAGATGCTATGATAGAAGATGGAGTGGCTTTATGTAAATTTTTTGCATGGCTTGAAGAAGCGATAGAAAATAAAGAATTAATAAGCGAATTAGACATAGATGCTAAAGCAAGCGAATTTAGAGCACAAAGCAAGCACTACATAAGTGATAGTTTTGCCACTATAGCAGGCTTTAACGAAAACGCAGCATATCCACATTATAAAGCCACAAAAGAGAGTTTTGCTTATCTTAAAAAAGATGGGCTTTTACTTATTGATTCTGGTGGACAATATAAAAACGGCACAACAGATATTACACGCGTTGTACCAATAGGAAAGGCTAATGCAGAACAAATTCATGACTATACCTTGGTTTTAAAAGCACATATTGCCATTTCCAGTGCAATTTTTCCAAAAGATATAGCTATGCCCTTACTTGATGCAATTACACGCGCACCTTTATGGAAAGAACAAATTGACTATATACACGGCACAGGACATGGCGTGGGATATTTTTTAAATGTCCATGAAGGTCCACAAGTTTTATCTTATCTATCCCCTGTGCTTGAAAAAACAAAAGTCAAAGAAGGTATGCTAACCTCCATAGAGCCAGGTATTTATAAAGTAGGTAAATGGGGTATAAGACTTGAAAATTTAGTTATTCATACCAAAGTAGAAAATCCTAAAAATAAAGATTTTGGAGAGTTTTTATACTTTAAACCTGTTACTCTTTGTCCTTTTGAAATATCTTGTATTGATACAAAAATGTTAGATGAAAAAGAAAAAGAATGGTTAAACAATTATCACAAAGAAGTATTTGAAAAACTTTCTCCTAAGCTAGGTGATTATCCAAAAGCTCTAGTTTGGCTTGAAAAAAGAACAAAAGCCATCTTTTAAGATACTTTTGTTAACATAGATAAATTTTCCTTGTATTAAACTTATAATTTGTTTAATACAAGGTTTTTAAACCAATTGCTAAAAAAGTTTTTTTTGAAAAACTCAATTTACAACTAAAAATTATTTAAAATATCCAAGTTCAATCATTTTTTGATAAATTTTAGCTACAGTTGCCCCTGAAGTAATATTTCTCCCACCATGTTCCAAAAGAACGGTAACTACATATTTTGGCTTAGAATAAGGAGCATAAGAAGTAAGCCACGCATGAGATCTAGTATAATACTCAAATTGTTTTTCATCGACCCTATTTTTATCTGTTTGTGAAAATCCCACAACCTGAGCAGTTCCTGTTTTTGCTGCAACTTTCACATCAAGATTATGCAAATAACGATAAGAGGTTCCTCCTTGCTCATTAGCAACAGCATACATTGCATCTCTTATATAAGGCAATTGACTCTTTTCAAATAAAGTAAAAATTTCTTTTTTATTTTCATCCATTTGATTTTCTATAGTTGTATTATTATTTTCTATGCTTTTTAAAAAATGAGGTATAACCTCTCCACCTTTTGCGATTTGAGCCGTATATCTAGCAATTTGCATAGGTGTTGCCAGAAAATTACCTTGACCTATAGCTGTATTTAAAGTATCACCTTGAAACCAAGATTGTCTATATCTTTGCATCTTCCATTCTTTACTTGGTAAAGTTCCTACAAATTCACTAGGTAAATCTACCCCTGTTTTCGCTCCAAAGCCAATGCGAGATAAAGTTTCACTTATTTGATCGATTCCAACTTGCAAACTGCCATTATAAAAATAAACATCACAACTATATTTTATCGCATGTTTTAAATCCACAGGTCCATGGCCCGATCGATTCCAACATCTAAAAAACCTGCCTCCAAGCTCAATGCTTCCATTGCAAACATATTGAGTCGACGGGCTAATATTTTTAGAATTTAAAAAAGAAAGCCCTACTCCCATTTTTACAACAGAACCTGGAGGATAATATCCATTTATAAGTTTATTTGTAAAAGGATGATCAAGACTATTTGAAAGCTCATCCCAATCCTTAAAAGAAATCCCTGTTACAAAAGGATTAAGATCATATTCAGGGAAACTCCCTGCAGCTAAAATAGATCCATCATTTACATTCATAATTATAGCAGCTCCAGCATTCCCTTCAAGCAATGAAGTTAAATAAGACTGAAGCTCTATATCTATCGTAAGTTCTATATCATTAGACATAGCAGGAGTGTAAGAAAGCTGTTCTACTTCTTGATTTAAGGCATTAACCTTATAAACCCTAGTTCCTTTTTCTCCTTGTAAAATATCATTATAATAGCGTTCTATACCGCTTTTTCCCGTATAGTTAGAAAGTTTTGCTATTTCATTTTCTTGAACATCTTGCAAATTTGCCTTACCTACATACCCAATAATATGCGAAGCCAATTTTCCAAAAGGATATTTTCTTTTTACAACAGGATCTATTTTTATTGTTTTATTAAGATTTAACTCTGAATAATGCGGAATAATCTCATCGTAGGGTATAAAATCTACAACTTTAATAAAATCTTGATTATAGTAAGAATCATTTCTCTTATAAATTTCTGCTAATTTACTAGCATTTAAATCGGGAAATAAATTTGTAAGTTCAGATAATTCTTTATCTAAAATTCCTTTATTTGACTTTTTAATACTTAAATAAGGTTTAATAGAAATACTAAAACCCAAATCATTAATAGCCAATAAAGTTCCATTTCTATCTGTAATTTGACCCCTAACAGGTGGTAAAAATTCAATTTTTATGGCATTTTGTTTGGCAAGTTCTTCATAATATACATTTGATTTTATACTCAAATAATACACACGACTTAATAAAAATATAAAAAACAATAGTATAAATCCAACAACTAAACGCATTCTCATTTAAATTTTACCTTTAAAAAACACATAAGCTAAACAACATTCTATAAAAACTGAAACAATATACGCCCATCCTAAAATTTTAATTTTTTCATCTCCAATATAAGACAATATCATATCCAAAAACAAAATAATGCCGTAAGCACAAAGCACAAAAACAACAGGGATAAATTTACCAATTTTTAAATTTGTCTTAATCCAATCTGCACAAAGATAATAAAAAATAAAAAATGCCAACCAAGATGAAAAAATAAAAAAATTATAAGTTATATCAGTAAAAAATAAAAAAAATAAAGAAAAATACCATCTAAAATCAAGCTTTGAAAAAGTTCTTTCTCTCTCTTCTAGTAAGCAAAACATATAACAGAAAAAAATCCCATAAAGTAACGGAGCATATATAAAAGTCGAACCAAGAATCTGATAGATTAGAAAAAAAAATCCTAAAAAGACATAAGCTCCATTAAATTTTGCTTTATAAGCACTTAAATTTCTTCTCATTTATCAAGACCTAAAGTTTGATTGATAATAATATCTTCTAAAGAATCAAGGCCAAATTTATTCAAATTTGAAACTAAAATAGAGTCTTTAAATTCATTTTTTAACTTAGCTTTTTCACTTTGATTTAATTTATCGCATTTGGTAAAAACTTTTAAAATTTTTTGATCAGGTCGTAAAAATCTTTTCAAATAGTCATTTAAATTTACATCGATCTCTAAATGAGTATGTCTTGAATCGATTAAATGTATAAATAACTTTATCGAGGTTCTTAATTTTAAAAATTCATCTAAGTTTTGATTCCATATTTCTTTTAAATTTTTAGAAACCTTTGCATAACCAAACCCTGGCAAATCGATAAAATTGATATTAAATTTTTCTTCATTTCTTTTGCAAGTTACTTCGAAAAAATTTATAAGCTGAGTTTTTCCAGGAGTTGCCGAACTTTTGGCTAAATTTTTTTGTTTACACAAAGAATTGATTAAAGAACTTTTTCCGACATTAGAACGCCCCAAAAATGCTACTTCGCTAAAATTTGAGCTCAAATTCTCATCAAATTTCACTAAAGAAGTGATAAATTTAGCACCAATTATCATTTGTCTTTAAGATCAAATACAAAACGAGCAGGTTTTTGATCCTTGCTCTCTACTCGATAAATATTAGCTTTTCTATCGACTATTATTTTATCACCAAAAAGTTTTTGATTGCTTCCAAGCTCATTTATATAAGCATGACCATTAATCTCGTAAGTATCTTTAATAACATTATAAATAAATTTATCTCCACTACCTTTATAAGTTTTACCTTTTAAAACAATCTTAAACCTAGCGTTTTGCATTGCTTCATAACGAATAGGTTTGCGATTTTTATCCGTATAAATAATCAATTTTTCAGAATTTAAAATATCATCACCCCTAATTACTTCTACATTTCCACTAAGAATACTTTCACCCTTATTTTCATCTGAGTAAAAATTTAAAGCTTTTACTTCAATTTGAGTTGCCCAAGTTACACTTACACAAACTAACAATAAAATTATTTGTCTTGCAACCACGCGTTTACTCCTTGGATATTTAAAATTTTGTTTTTTACATCATAGTTTAAAGTATTTCCGTTAATAATACTTCCATTGATCAGAGCTTTAAAATTAGTATTTGTGTGTAAAATTTTATCCTTAGGTTGGTATTCTACCTCTTGAGAAATAATTTTGACATTATTAGAACCTATATAAGTAACATTTCCTTCAAACAAAACCTTGCTCATATCTTTATTGAAAAACTCTAAACGATTCGCGCTAAGATTAAAATCTAAATTTAAAGTAATAAAATCATTAAATTCATCTCTATCTGCATATCTCACCCAAGAATTTGCCTTATAATATGCCTTAATTATACTAGTATTACTCTCATAAGCTTTCAAATTTTTAGCCTCAATATTTTTAAAATTTAAAGCATTAGTTTGCAAATTCAAAGAATACGGATCTTGCAAACTTAAAATCGTAAAAGTAATTGTAAAAAGAGCAATTAAAATTCCAAAAATTTTTATAGCCAAAGCTTATTCCATTCTTCTTCTAGATGATTTTTTTCTACTAAAATTTCTATCATCTGTGCTACAGCAGCCTTACCACCTTTTTTGCTAAGCACTATGTCTACATTTAAATCTTTATGACCATCTTTTGGCTTAAAACTAAGTCCTACACTTTCAAGCAAAGCCTTATCGTTAAAATAGTCTCCAATAGCCGCACACTGAGAAAAATCTAAATTAAGTTTTTGTAAAATTTCTTTTGCACAAGCTAACTTATCCTTGATACCTTGATATAAAATTTTTATTTTTAAATCTTTAGCTCTTTTTTCAACACAAGGACAATTTCTACCTGTAATAATAGCAATTTTTTTACCAAGCTTTAGCCAAGCCTCGATAGCCGCTCCATCTTTTACATCAAATTCTTTAATAAATTCTCCATTAGAAGTATAAATAATCTTCCCATCAGTTAAACAGCCATCTACATCCAAAAAAATCAATTCTGTCATAATTTCTACTCTCTTACAACAAATGCACCTGCAAATGCACCACTTGCAGCAAAATCCCTTGCTTCATCTTCACTTCTAAAGCCTGTTAAGAAAACGCGATTTAACCCATCCACTGAGCTTGTGCGTATAGTAGAGCTATAAGTTCTATAAGTTTTATATCTTGCTGCTATCGTTTGTGCTCCAGCTGGGTTTTTAAAGGCTCCAATTTGAACCATGAAATTTCCACCTTCATAAATTTGTCCATTATTTGCAATCTCTCCACTATTTCCATAGTTTACATTAGAATGTACAATATTATTACCCGAATTACTTGATCCAAACCCTATAACCTCAAGCCTTACTGGAGCTGTTCCTGAAGCAATCATATCAATTTGACTAGCAGCTCCTTTTGATAAATCTATAATACGATTATTTACAAAAGGACCTCTATCATTCACACGAACGGTAACTTGACGATTGTTATTTAGATTGGTTACTTTTAAGATGGTATTCATAGGTAAAGTTTTATGAGCCGCGGTTAAAGCATTTTGATTATAGGTTTCGCCATTAGAGGTTTTCTTGCCGTGAAAGCCTGGCCCATACCAACTCGCAATACCATCAGCAGTTTCGCCTACTGCTACAACAGTAGGATAATAAGTTTTACCGTTGATAGTATAAGGCTTCATTGTTCCTTTAGTCCCTGAAGAACTAGGACTGCTTTTAAAATCATTTGAAGGATAATACACTTGAGCATTATCCAAGCTAGAAAAAAAACTAGTGCCTAAACAACCACTAAAAAATAAAGCCCCTAGACTAACGGCTGACAACTTTAGTGTAATTGTTTTTATTTGCATTTTTATTCTCCTTGATTGGTATAATTAATTTTTGATTAATGCTAAGATGATTTTTTGCTATTTTATTGAATTCTCGAATTTCATCAACACTTATATTATAATTTTTTGCTATTTTATATAAAGAGTCACCAGACTTAACGGTATAAGTTCTTGTCATAGGTATAGTTGTATCAACCTTCGCAAGTTTTTCTGCTTTAAAATTTTTATCAAAAAATGCTACTTTATTAAGTGGTATATACATATAATACCCTTTACCAGGAGGCGTAAAATTATGTTTAAATTGTGGATTATATTTCTTAAAGGTTGCAAGATCCATATTTAAATTTTTAGCTATTTCTTTTAAAGATGCAGAAGAAGGCACATCAACTTTTGCAAATTCATTGCTTAAAGCATAATTCATTAAAGACGCATCTTTATCTAGTAAAAAATCCCTATCATTAGCTAAAAAAGCAAGCGTTAAAATCTTTCTTATAAAATTTCTAGTTTCTAAAGAAAGATATTTCTTATCAGGGTTCAATAAAACACTTAAATCATCACTTCCTGCTTGCTTGATAGCTTGTCTTAGCTTGCCATTTCCGCAATTATAAGCTAAAAGTGCTAAATACCATTTGCCAAATTCTTCTTTTAACTCTTTTAAATAATTTGTAGCGGCATAAGTTGACTTGACCGGATCACGCCTTTCATCAACATAAGCATCGATTCTTAAACCCAAATTTCTAGCTGTTGGTTGCATAAATTGCCAAACCCCTACAGCCTTGGCATTAGAAACACTATGAGTTTTCAAGCCTGATTCAACCATAGCTAGATACAAAATCTCATCAGGAACTTCCTGCTGGGCTAAAATTTTTCTTATCATAGGAGTAACTTTTGAAAAATTTTGCATACTATCTATTAAAGTTTGAGCATGTTTTGATTTTATATCTTGTTGAGTTTGCACAAAAATCAAATCACTAATAAAACTTGGATTAATATCTAAATTTCTTAAAACATTCATTTGTCTTTCATAAAATTCAGGAGTATTAATTTGCGCAAAAAGAAAATTAAAACATATTAAAAAACACAATAAAATTTTTTTCATTAATAACCTTTAAAAAATAATTTTTCAGAATTGTTAAAACAAATTTCTAGAAGCTCTTTTCTTGATAAATTCAATACTTCACACATTTTGTTTGCTACAAATTGAGTTAACAAAGGTTCATTTCTTTTACCACGATAAGGCTCTGGAGTAAGATATGGAGCATCAGTTTCAAGTAGTAGTTTATCTTTTGGAATTTTAGGCAAAATCTCAACTAATTTCTTAGCATTTTTAAAAGTTAAAACTCCCCCAATACCAAAATAAAATCCCTCTTCAAAAAGAGTTAGCAAATGTTCGCTTGCATTAAAGCAGTGTAAAACTCCTCCTACAAGATCCTTAGAATACCCATGTAAAATCTCATAAGTATCATGATTTGCTTCTCTTGAGTGAATGATAACAGGTTTTTTAAATTCAATAGCAAGCTCAAGCTGTGCAATAAAAATCTTTTTTTGATTTTCTTTTTCTTTTTGAATTTCTTCAGCAAGATCACTTTTAAAACGGAAATAATCAAGCCCACATTCACCTACAGCTACACACTTTTCATCGCATAAATACTGTCTTAAAATTTTCTCATCATAATTATCAATTTCATAAGGATGCACCCCTGCTGCAAAAAAAATATTTTTATATTTATGAGCAATTGTAGCTGCATAAGGCAAGTCTTTTATATCAGCACCAGGTATGATGATTTTCTCTATACCATTTTTAAAAGCACGATTTAAAGTTTCATCTAAATCATCTTTAAATGCTTCACTGTCTAGATGGCAATGCGTATCAACAATCCTTAAACCATCTTGAAAATCAAGATTTAAGAACATACTTCAACTCTATCCTTGCCATTATCTTTTGCTTGAGACAATATTTTACTTGCTTTATCAACCAAAGAATCAATCTTATCTCCACTTTTTCCAAAAACCACGCCTATAGAAGCTGTAAAAAAGACTTCATCTAAATTAACTAAAACACCAGCTTTTTTTATATTTACTCGTATACGAGAAAAGATTTTAATCGCTCTTTCTTGGGATATATTTTTAAGTAAAATACAAATTTTTTCTGCACTATATCTACCTACAAGATCTCTTCCTTTAGTTTCATTAACTATTTCATTGGCGCAGATTTTAATTACTTCATCACCAACTTCACGGCCGTATTCATCGTTAATCATTTGAAGATTATCTATATCTAAGAAAGCAAAAGCAAATTCCTCGTCTTTTGTTGCTATTTCGTTAAAATAATCATCTATTCCATCGATTAAAGCATTATAATTTTTAACCCCAGATACAGGATCTAAAACATTATAAGTGCTTAAAAATTTTTTATCATCCATGTAAGATAAACAACGATCTAAGCGACAATTAAAACTTTCTTTGCTTAAAGGCTTAAACAAATACTCATTAACTCCATTTTTAAAAGAATTCGCTTCAAATGAATCATTATGATCCCCCAAAAGAATCACACCTAATTCATCATCACTAAAACGTTCTCTTACTTGAGTCAAAAGCTCAAAACCACTAATTACTGGCATATTGACATCTGCTATAATAAGCTTAACATCATTATTATCATTTAAATAACTCATTGCTTCTTCACCATGAGCTGCAGCTAAAACATTAAATTGTCTTTGAGTAAGTATTTTTTTAATTTCATTACGTTCAGGTAGCTTGCTCATAGCTAAAATCACTTTAGTTTTTGCATATTGATTAAGTTTTACAATAGAACTAATAATCTCATCAATGCAAGTTTCACTTTCTTTAAAAATATAATCTAATATATCTTTATCCATAAATTTTTCTTTAGTAGCCTTATCACCACTAGCCGTAAGAACAATAGCAGGAATTTTCTTTTCTATAACATAATCCACAACTTCACCATTTGGGGCATCTGGCAAACATAAATCCACAAAAGCTAAAAAATAATCATTATTCATTAATTCCTTAGCTTCGGCAAAACCAAAAGCAATATCTACCTCATAATCTAAAGTCATTTGAATTTTTTTAGCTAAAAGTTTGCCGAGCATTTTATTGTCATCAATAATTAAAATTTTCTTATTCATAGTGTGTAAAATACCTTTATATCTAAAATTTTTAATATATTTGTTTCAAAGAAAGGAAATTTTATAGTTATATATTCTAACATAGTAAAATAAAAAATCCGCTTAATCCTTAAACAAGGTCTTAGCAAATTCGATTGCTTCATCACTAACAAGCTCTCCACTTACCATCCTAGCAAGCTCTTTAATTCTTTCTTCTTGATCAAGCTTTTTTACCTTGCTTTCTTCGCCATTTTTTTCAACTAAAAAATGATTATGCGCCTTAGAGGAAAGTTGAGGCAAATGAGAAATAGCAAAAATTTGATAAAACTTAGAAAGCTCCTCTAAAACCTTGGCTATACTCATAGCCTCTTTTCCGCTTAAATTTGCATCGATTTCATCTAAAAATAATATCCCTTTGCCTGCATTTAAAATTTTACATTCTGTGGCTATAAAAGCAAGTCTTAAGCGATTTAATTCACCCGAACTTAAATTTTTTAAATGAGCTAAATTAATATCTAGCATCATCTCATCTTTGCCTAAAATTGAAATTTTTTCATTTTCTTTAAGTGTCAAACTTGCGTCTTTCATATAAAGATCTTTAAGATAATTATTTAAACATTTTTCTAATTTTTTAAGGTTTTTCTTTCTTGTTTGAGTTAAAATTTGTGCTTTTTCTTCTAATTTTTGTTTTAATTCTTGAAATTTTTTTTCAAGTTCTTTTTTTTCAAAACTTAAATTTTCATAATGTTCTAGTTCATGTTTCTTTTGCTTTAAAACTTCTAAAGCATTTTCTATGCTTTCATAACGCTTGATGAGATAGGATAAATTTTCAATGCGATCTAAAAGCGTCTCCACATCAAAATCCAAATCTTCCATTTTTTGATTTTCACAAATCACGCGTAATTCATTTAAACATTCACTAAAAAAACTTGCATCAACTTCGCTTAAATTTAAAGCTTCAATAACAACTTTTTCAAGCTCAAAAATACGCTCTGCCTTACTCCAAGCTTCTTCTAATTTATCTTTTTTAGAAAGCTTTTTTTTAAGTATTAAAAGCTCTTCATACTCACCTATTTTAGGATTAATGCTTGAAATTTTTTCAATTTGCACTCTAGCTAATTCTTTTAATTCTTCTACTTTTTTTTCTTCTTCTAAAATTGCATTAAGCTCATTAGAAATTTGACTATAAGCATTAAAATCTTTTTTAAAATCTTCTAAAAAGGAAATAAAATTTGTATTTTCTTGCATTTCTAAGGCATCTAAGAGATTTAAAAATTTTTCATTTCCAAATTCGTTATTTTCCTTTGCGCTTAAATACTTAATAAAAGTTTTACTTAAATTTTGCAAACTTTTTTTCGCTATGCTTTGATTGTTAATAAAATATTTTGTGTTTTTTTCTTTTAAAAGCTTAAAAACATTCTCCTCTTCGCTTTCTATGCCAAAACTTTCTAAATCTAACTTATCATCTAGTTCTATTTCGACAATTTTAGCCTCACTTTCACTCAAAGAAAATGCGGATAAAATTCCTTTAAACAAAACTGATTTTCCAGCTCCACTTAGGCCTGTAAAAACGGTAAGCCCTTTAGAAATTTCAAGCTCAGCCTTTTTAAAACCAAGATTTTCTTTCATAAAAATTCTATTTATCATCAATTTCCCCAGTGTAATTTTTCTTTTAAAATTTGAAAATAATCCCTATTTTTTGGGTGAATTAAAGCCACATTTTTATCACTTAAACCCACTTTTATACTTTTAAAATCATTCATTTTATAATTTTCTTGCCCATCAATACAAAGTATGCAATCCTTTGCCATAATCTCTATTTCAAAACCTTTTGGCAAAACAATAGGGCGTTGTGTTAAAGAATGAGAACAAACAGGAGTTAAGATAAAAGCTTGAGCTAAAGTATAAACTATGGGCCCATTTGCACTTAAATTATAAGCTGTTGAACCCGCAGGAGTTGCAACAATAAGCCCATCTCCAAAATATTCATTAAATTTCTTTTCTTTTCTAAAAACTTCTATATGAGCCATAGAAGCTTGATTGTTTTTACTGATGACCACATCGTTAAAAGCTAATTTTTCTAAAATTTTTCCTTGCTTATCTTCTAAAAAAACACTTAACAAATAAGGCTTTTCTATTCTAAATTCTCCTTGAAAAAAAGCTTGAAAAAAATTTTCAGCTTCATCAACTTTAAAATCTGTTAAAAAACCTAAATGTCCAGCATGAATTCCTAAAACTGCTTTATCATATTCACAAGCTTTACGACATAAAGAAATCAAAGTTCCATCTCCACCTAAAGAAATAACAAAATCAGATATTTTAAACAAATCATCCAATCCATACTTTGGCAAATCTAAAATTTCAGAACTTTCTTTAAACAATACAAGCTCAACTTTATATATAGATAAAATCGATTGAAGTTTTAAAATTTCCTTATCTAAACTCACATTGGGTCGTGTAACAAGTCCGATTGTTTTAATATTTTTATGATCTATTTTATTTTGCATAAAAAATTATATCAAATCTTAGCAAAGCAAAAGAATAAAAATACTATAATTTTGCTCATTATCTTAAAAAATCTTTTTCAAGGAATAAATTTGCGAAGTCATTATAATACAGACTTGGGAATTTCCCATGTTGGTCAAAGCGTTAAACTTTGCGGTTGGGTAAATAGCTACCGCGATCATGGTGGAGTTATTTTTATAGATTTAAGAGATAGAAGTGGTATTATCCAACTTGTTTGCGATCCAAATGATAGCAAAGAAGCTCATGAAATCGCTTCCAATGCAAGAAATGAATTTGTACTTATTGCAGAAGGTGCTATTCGTCCGCGTGGCGAAGGACTTGTAAATCCTAAATTAAAAACAGGAGAAATCGAAGTAGTTGTTTCTAAACTTACCATAGAAAATGAAAGTGCCGTACCTCCTTTTGCTATCGCTGATGAAAGTGTAAATGAAGAATTACGCTTAAAATATCGCTTTTTAGATTTAAGAAATCCTAAACTTTATGAAAATTTTGCCTTGCGTTCTAAAGCTTGTATAGCAGCTAGAAATTCTTTGGCAAATATGGGATTTTTAGAAGTTGAAACCCCTATTCTTACCAAAGCTACTCCCGAAGGTGCAAGAGATTATCTCGTGCCTTCTCGTGTGCATCAGGGTGAATTTTATGCTCTTCCACAAAGCCCTCAGCTTTTCAAACAACTTTTAATGTGTAGCGGTTTTGATCGTTATTTTCAAATCGCAAAATGTTTTAGAGATGAAGATTTAAGAGCTGATCGCCAACCTGAATTCACACAAATTGATGTTGAAATGAGTTTTTGCGAACAAAAAGATGTAATCAATGTAGCTGAAACTTTTTTAAAAGATATTTTCAAAGCTTGCGGCAAAGAAATTCAAACCCCTTTTAGACAAATGCAATACAAAGACGCTATGGAAAATTATGGCTCTGATAAGCCAGATTTAAGATTTGATCTTAAATTTATTGATGTGATTGATATTTTTGCTAAGTCAAATAATGAAATTTTTGCAAATATTGCCAAAGATACAAAGAAAAATCGCATCAAAGCCATACGCGTTCCAAAAGGCGATACTATTTTTTCAAAAAGACAAATGCAAAGATTTGAAGAATTTGTGCGTAAATTTGGTGCTCAAGGCTTAGCTTTTATACAAGTTAAAGAAGATGGGCTTAAAGGTCCACTTTGTAAATTCTTTAGCGAAGAAGATTTAAATGAGCTAAGCAAACGCTGTGAACTTGAAGTAGGAGATGTGGTATTTTTCGGTGCAGGAGCTAAAAAAACAGTGCTTGATTATATGGGAAGATTTAGAATTTTCTTAGCCAACGAGTTAAATCTTATAGATCCAAATGCCTTAGAATTCTTATGGGTTGTTGATTTTCCTATGTTTGAGCAAAATGATGATGGAAGTTATTCTGCGATGCACCATCCTTTTACCATGCCAAAAAATATCGATGAGACTGATTTAGAAGAAATTTCATCTATTGCTTATGATGTAGTGTTAAATGGCGTTGAGCTAGGTGGAGGTAGTATAAGAATCCATAAAAACGATATTCAACAAAAAGTATTTAAACTTTTAAATATCGATGAAGAACAACAAAAAGAAAAATTTGGTTTCTTGCTTGATGCTTTAAGTTTTGGTGCTCCACCACATGGAGGTATCGCTATAGGACTTGATAGACTCATCATGCTAGTTACAGGAGCAAACAGTATAAGAGAGGTTATAGCCTTTCCAAAAACCCAAAGAGCGCAATGCTTAATGACAGATGCACCATCGCCTGCTAGCAATGAAGCAATGAGAGAATTGGGAATCAAATTAAGGGAGAATATAAAATGAAAGAATTGTTTTTAATCATAGGTGCACCGGGTAGTGGAAAAACTACCGATGCTAGTTTAATCGCACAAGCAGATGCGACAAATATCACACACTATTCAACAGGAGATCTTTTAAGAGCTGAAGTAGCAAGTGGGAGTGAGCTTGGAAAAACTATAGATAGTTTTATATCCAAAGGCAATCTTGTTCCTTTAGATGTTGTTGTAAATACTATAGTTTGCGCACTAAAAGCTGCTCCAACTAAAACTATTATCATCGATGGCTATCCAAGAAGCGTAGAACAAATGATGGAATTTGACAAGGTTTTAAGTGAGCAAAATGAAATTTGTCTTAAAGGTGTTATAGAAGTAAGAGTAAGCGAAGAAGTTGCCAAAGAAAGAGTTTTAGGCAGAAATCGTGGTGCAGATGATAATGAAGAAGTGTTTTATAATAGAATGAAAGTTTATACAGAACCTTTAAATGAAATTTTAGATTTTTATCAAAAGAAAAAACTTCATTTTATTATCGATGGGGAACGCACTATCGAACCTATCGTTGCAGACATGAAAGAACTGATTAAAAAAATTCAAAGTATATAAGGAGAAAAAATGGATTTAAGCAAAATCAAAATCGGAGATATTCCAAATAAAATCAATGCCGTAATCGAAATTCCATACGGCTCAAGCATCAAATACGAAATCGATAAAGATAGTGGTGCTATCATGGTAGATCGCGTTATGGCTAGTGCGATGTTTTACCCAGCAAACTATGGTTTTATTGCCAATACTTTGGCTGATGATGGTGATCCTGTGGATATTTTAGTGCTTAATGAATATCCTATCCAAGCTGGAGCCGTGATTCCTTGTCGCTTAATTGGTGTTTTAATCATGGAAGATGAAAGCGGAATGGATGAAAAACTTCTTGCAGTTCCAAATTCAAAAATAGATGCAAGATATGACAATATAAAAACTTACACGGATTTACCACAAGCAACTTTAAATAAAATCAAAAATTTCTTTGAAACTTATAAAATTTTAGAGCCAAACAAATGGGTTAAAGTGCAAGATTTTAAAGATGAAAAAGCTGCAATTGAAATTTTAGAAAAAGCAATCAAAAACTACAAATAATCCTAGCCCTTCAAAGGGCTAAACTCAAGGAAAACTCGCAATGAAAAATATCGTTTTAGGTGGTGGTTGTTTTTGGTGTGTTGAAGCCGTATTTGAACGCCTAAAAGGTGTAATCGATACTGAAGTTGGATATAGCGGAGGAAATCCAAATCCTAGCTATGAAAGCGTGTGTAATGGTGATGGTAACATAGAAGTTGTCAAAATAAATTACGATGAAAAACAAATCTCTCTTCTTGAAATCTTAACACTCTTTTTTAAAATTCATGATCCAACAAGTATAGATAAACAAGGTGGAGATATTGGTATACAATATCGCTCAATAATCTTTTACGAAAATGAAGAAGATAAAATTTTAGCTCAAAATTTCATCGAAGAACAGCAAAAAATATTTAGCAAAAAAATAGTTACTAAAATTTCAAGATTGCAAACTTACTACAAAGCTGAAAACTATCATCAACATTATTTTATAAATAATCCCAATCAAGGATATTGTCAAGCTGTAATAGCTCCAAAACTGCAAAAAATACAATCAGACTAATTTCATCTTTTTAAGGTTAAAAAAATTTCAACTTTATTCACAGCCTTTTCACGCTGTGATTTTCTTTTCAAAGTACTTAAAAATAGAACTTTAAGCTTTAAAATAAAGAAAAAATTATTTATTGTTTTTTAAGTTTTTTTATGAATTTGTATTTAAATGTGAATAATTTTATTAATTAACATAATTTCCTAAGCTTAGCTATAAAAAATCCATCATAGTCTAAGCTTGGTAAAATCCGTCTACATTTTGAAATTTCAGCAAATTCTTCACTTTGCCCTGCTTTAGCCTCAACATTTTCCAAATCAATATCTAAAAGCTCTAATTTAAACTCGCTTTTTAAAGCATTCTCTATCACTTCTTCATTTTCTTCCTTGGTAAAGGTGCAAGTACTATATACAAGCTCTCCGCCTATTTTTAATGCCTTTAAAGCAGAATGTAGAAGTTTTTTTTGAGTTTTTGCAATATTTTTGATTTCTTTATAACTTTTTTCCAAATCAAAACCTATTTTAGCAAAAGTTGAACAAGGTGCATCAAGTAAAATTTTATCAAATTTTAAAGGACATAAATTGCCTATATTTTTACCATCTTTCATAAAAACTTTAGCATTCACGCCGTAATTTTTAAGATTTTTTTGCAAAATAAAAAATCTATCCCTACTCATCTCATTGCAAGCTAAATAACCTGTATTTTGCATAAAATTTGCAAGATTGATACTTTTGCCACCCGGAGCTGCACACATATCAAGAACACTTTGCCCTGCTTTGACCTCTAAATTTAAAGCACACAAATAAGAAGAATAATTTTGTATATAAAAGTGCGCCTCGTTAAAAGCTTTCATAGAGCTTAAGATGGCTTTATCTTTGGCGTCAAACAAATAACAATAAGCGTTGATCTTTTTAAATTTTAAATTTTGTTTTAAAAATTCTTTTTCTAATTCTTCAATGCTAGTTTTTAAAGTATTTGCAAATACACAAACATTTTTTTCTTGAGCAAAAGAAGATAAAATATTTTGCATTTCATCTTTAGTATAAAGTTTTTCTATTCTAGAGAGCAAAATAATCCTTTATCATGATAAAAGCGGATAAAGAGTCTAATTTACCATCTTTTTTGCGTGTATTGGCTACGCCGTATCCTAAAGCTTCTTTACTTGTTCCACTTTCATCTACAAAGCAAATTTCTTTATCAAATTCAAGCAAAGATACAAAATGCTTAATGCGTCTTGTCATTTCTTCTTCTCTTGATCCACCCTTAGGAATGCCTACAATGAGTAAAGAAATTTCATGTATTTTAAGTAAATTTTTGATTTCATTGGCAGCTTGATTGCGATTTTTTCTTAAAACTGCATCTAAAGGCAAAGCGATCTTTTTATCTACGCAAAGCGCTACACCTATGCGTTTTAAACCTACATCTAAAGCCAAAGCTCTCATACTAAAACCCTTATAAAAAGCCCTTCGATGGAAATTTTTCCCTCAAGTTCATATTCATAAACTTTTTGTCCATAAATTTTTAAAGCCTCATCAACACTCACACCTTTTTTACAAAACTCTAAAAACTCATCTTGATTTGTATCTATACTTGCAAACTCACTTACAAATTCTTTAAAATCACAAATTAACTTTGCTTTATTTTCCTTTAAAAGCAAATTAGTCCCTGTGCTTTCTCCTAGTCTTTGCGGTAAAACATATAAAGGTTTATTGAGTTCTAAAGCAAGTTTTGCACTTTGCATAGAACCACTTTTTATATCTGCTTGTGCAACCACAACGGCCTTGCTTAAAGCAATAACCAAACGATTTCTTAGTAAAAAATCATAATTTTTTGGCAAATAATCATCTTCGTATTCGCTTAAAGCTAAAGCATTTTCATAAATTTGTTTAATGATTTTTTCATTAGTTCTTGGATAAATTTGATCTAAACCATTGGCAAAAATACCTATAGTATTTGGCATAGCTGCTATACTTGCGGTGATATCCACACCCAAAGCACCACCACTTACCACACAAAGATGGGCATTTTTAAGCATGCTCGCTAAGGAAAAAACACAATTTTTCGTATAAACACTCATACGCCTTGAACCTATAATAGCGATTTTATCTTGTTTTAATAAAGATAAATTTCCTTTATAGTGTAATTTTTTAGGAGGTTTTTTTAAATCTTTAAAAAGTTCTAAAAATTCATCAGGCAAAATTTCACTTGCCATAAATTTCACTCAAATACACAAGATCAACGCCTTTTAACAAATCCTTACTTTGCTCTAAAGCTTTAAAAGTATTTTTCCTAGGATGTCCTATGGCTATAACAAAACCTTTTTTTTGTGCAAGTTTTACCGCACTTTCAAGTTGTTTTTTAACATAATTAACATCATCTTCATTATCCAAAAACACATCTCTTTGTATATAAGGCATACTGAGTTCTTTAGCGATTTTATTTGCCTTAGAATTTCCTATAGTTTTAGAATCTACAAAAAATATATTTTGATTTTTTAAAGCCTCGTAAAGCTTTCTCATAGCTTCTTCATTGCTTGTAAATAAACTTCCTGTGTGATTATTGATATATCTTAAATCCTTAAAATCTTTTTTAATTTGCTTGATTTTTTTAAAAATTCTTTCTTTGCTATCATTTGGATTTAAAGTATCAATTTCTGGTTTATTATAATTAATTGCTGCTAAAGGTAAATGCACCATATAAAAATCAAATTTTAAAGCAAGTTTTGGCGTTTCACTATGGTTTTTATCTGGCGGAAAAAAAGAAGGATTTAACTTTAAATTTAAAGCTTTTAAACCTCTAACCTGACTTGCATTTGCCATATCATCGATAATAATAGCAAGTTTTGGTTTTTTAGAAATTTTATTTAAATGAATATCTTCATCAAAAGTTAAATTTTGATCTTGGGTTAAATTTGTATCTTTTGGAATAAAATTTTGTTCTAAACTCTGATTTTGCTCTAAACTTAAATTCTGCTCCACACTGCTTAAATTTTGCTCATTTAAACTTGTATTTAAATCATCGATTTCTTGAATTTTTTGCTCTAAAATACTTACAGATTTATTATTATCAAACTCATTCTCTTGAAAAATACCAATTTCATAATGATCTTTATTTGATGAAATTAAATCTTCTTGTTTATCAATAAAATAATCCGGCTTAACAGAAAAAACATCTTGGGAATTTTGATATTTTACTAAAATTCCCAAAGCTAAAGCTATACAAAGTAAAAAAAGTATAGCTATGATTAAATAACGCTGAATTTGAACTAATTTTTTCTTTGACAATGTTTAATTCTTATCTTTATCTACTAATTTTTTAGCACTGATCCAAGGCATCATAGCACGCAAATTGCGCCCTGTTTTTTCTATCAAAGAATCATTCATATTTTTGCGTTCTGCATGCATTCTAGCAAAACCTGCACGGCGTTCTAAGATAAAATCTTTTGCAAAAACACCATTTTGTATATCTTTTAAAACACCTTTCATCGCTTTTTTAGTCTCTTCAGTAACAATCTTTGGTCCTGTAATATAATCGCCGTATTCTGCAGTATTTGAGATAGAATAACGCATATCTGCAATACCACCTTGATAAATCAAATCCACAATGAGTTTCATTTCATGCAAACACTCAAAATAAGCCATTTCGGGTTCATAACCTGCTTCAACCAAAGTCTCAAAACCTGCTTGAATCAAAGCACTAAGCCCACCACAAAGCACAGCTTGTTCACCAAAAAGATCTGTTTCTGTTTCGGCTTTAAAGGTTGTTTCTATAATACCTGTGCGTCCGCCCCCAATCGCACTTGCATAACTTAAGGCTAAATTTTTAGCATTTTTACTTTCATCTTGATGGATGGCTATTAAACAAGGAGTTCCACCTCCTAAAGTAAATTCATTTCTTACTGTGTGTCCTGGTGCTTTAGGTGCTATCATGATAACATCTATACCTTTTGGAGCAACAATTTGACCATAGTGGATATTAAAACCGTGCGCAAAAGCTATAGCCTTGCCTTCACTTAAATTTGGTTTTATTTCGACATTAAAAATATCTGCTTGAATTTCATCAGGAGCTAAAATCATAACCACATCTGCTGTCTTAGAAGCCTCGCTTACACTCATTACTTCAAAACCAGCATTTTTTGCTTTAACAGCACTTACACTACCTTCACGAAGTCCGATAATTACATTTACGCCATTATCTCTTAAATTCATCGCATGAGCGTGTCCTTGAGAGCCAAAGCCTATAATTGCTACTTTTTTTGATTTGATTAAATTTAAATCACAATCTTTATCATAATATACTGTAATAGCCATATTCACTCCTTAAAAATTCAAAAATTAAAGGTATTATTATAACAATTAAAGTATAAATTTCATATTTTTTTTATAAACTTTATGTAAGAATTTTACAAAAAATCATAAAGTATCAAAAGTGAAAGAATTTTTAAACAGTCTTAGTTATGGCATTAGCTCTCACGAAGTAAGCAATGAATTTAAACAAATTTTAAGAGAGCTTTTAGCTAATCATATCATCAAAGAACACAAAAGCAAATACTATCTTAACAATGGTTTTGCCTTTGGAGTACTTGATATTTCAAGCAAAGGCACAGGTTTTTTACAATGCTTTGATGAAAGTTTCAAAAAAGATCTTTTGATAGAAAACAAAAACCTAAAAGGTGCAAACTATAAAGATATAGTCGCAGTAAAACTTCTACCTTTAAAGAAAAAACGCCCCAGTGCAAAGGTGATTTTAGTTCTAAAAAGAGCCAATGAAACCTCTTTAGTGATCACCAAAAGGTACGGCGAAGCCGTGCTTGGAATGAATATCAAAACAGGATTAAGCACTGCCTTAAAAGCTTCTCAAAAATCCTTAAAAGCACTACCTTTAGGGACAATTTTAAAAATAGAAAATGAAAATAACAATATCATAGAAGTTTTAGGACATATCGATGATGAAAGCGTAGATGAAAAAATCTCCTTAGCTCTTTTTAATAAAAATAACGAATTTAGCGACGCTTGCATCAAAGAAGCTCTAGCAAACGGCGATAGTGTTGATGCGAGTATGTATGAAAATCGCATGGATTTAAGAGCCTTGCCTTTTTGCACCATAGATCCTATACATGCAAAAGATTTTGATGATGCGATTTATTTTGACATCCAAAAACGAGAAATTTATGTAGCTATTGCTGATGTTAGCGAATATGTTTATGCTTATAGTGCTATAGATAAAGAAGCAAGAAATCGTGGATTTTCTATTTATTTTCCACATATTGCTATACCTATGCTACCTCGTCCTTTAAGTGAAAATATCTGTTCTTTAAAACCTCATTTAGATCGCTTAGCGTATTGTTTTAAAATCGCACTCGATCATGAAAATAAGGTCATAAAAGAAGAACTTTTTGAAGGTATTATCAACTCAAAACGCCGTTTTAATTACGATGAAGTTGATGAAATTTTGATACAAAAACCTGATTTAAAAGAGCTTTCATGGCTTTATGAGCTTTTTGAAATCACAAAAAATTTACGCAAAATGCGTCTTAAAAATGCCTTTGAATTTCGCACCGAAGAATTAAGAATGAATTTAGATGAAAATTTAAGTCTAAAAAGCACAGTTTTTGAAAAAGACACGCCTTCGCATAATTTAATCGAAGATTGTATGCTTTTAGCTAATAAAGCCGCAGCAAAACTCATAGATATAGGTGTTTTTAGGAATCACTTAAGTGCTGATGCAAGAAAAATCGATAAGCTTTTAAATGAATTACGCGAACTAGGCATCGATGTAAATTTTAAACCCAATCTTCCTGAACTCATACGCGACATACAAGCTTTATCCGATGAGTTAAATTTAAGAGCAGAAGTAGATAAACTCATCATCAAAGCACAAAAAAAAGCGGAATACTCTAGCATAAATGCGGGGCATTTTGGCTTAGGTTTTGATAAATACTCACATTTTACAAGCCCTATAAGAAGGTATTCTGATCTTATTTTACACAGACTTTTAAAAGCCAAACAAAAAAACGATGAAAAACTTTTTAATTATCTACTTTTAAACATAGAAAGCACTTGCGAGAGTCTTAGTACGCTTGAAAGAGAGGCGGATAAGGTTGCTTTTGATTTTATGGATAGAAAATTTGCTAGATGGGCAGCTAAAAATATAGGCAAAAAATTTAAAGCTTTAGTTGTGCAAAATGATGGAGTTTGCATAGCTAAACTAGATGATGAAATCAAAGGAGCAGATATAATCCTTTATGATACACGTGTGAATTTGCTAGAAAGTGTTGAAGTGCAAATCATGGAAGCTGATATAGTTATGGCAAAAATTTATGCTAAAATCACCCAAAGACTTATAAAGGAAGAAAATGTATAGAAAAGAGCTTCAAACCCTACTTTCTAAAGATTCAATACCTAATTTTTTCTTTCTTTATGGAGCAGATAATTTTCAAAGCGAACTTTATGCTGAATTTATAAAAGAAAAATATAAGCCCGATGAAACTTTAAAACTTTTTTTTGAAGAATACAACTTCACTCGTGCAAGTGATTTTTTAAGCGCAGGATCGCTTTTTAGCGAAAAAAAATTACTAGAAATCAAAACTTCTAAAAAAAATCCAACAAAAGATCTTAAAATTTTAGTCGAACTTTGCAAAAACAATACGAACAATTTCTTTCTTTTAGAGCTTTATGATGAAAATTCTAAACAAAGCGATATAGAAAAAATTTTCTCTCCTCATTTTGCAAGATTTTTCAAAGCTAACGGAGCTAAAGAAGGCGTGGAGCTTTTAAGTATAAAAGCAAAACAACTAGGGGTTGAAATCACTCAAAATGCTTTATTTACCCTTTTTACAAGTTTTGATGAGAATTTATATCTTGCTGCGAGTGAACTTAATAAATTTAGCGGTTTAAGAGTAGATGAAAAAACCATAGAACAATACTGCTATAGTTTGAATACAGGAAGTTTTGAAAGCTTTTTTGAGAAAATTTTAAAAAAACAAGACTTTAAAAGCGAACTTGAAAAAATTTTAGACAATTTTAATGAAATTGCTTTAATCAACTCTTTATATAATTCTTTTTATCGTTTATTTAAAATCGCACTTTATGCTAAAGTCAATGGTAAAATCGATTTTAAAGATCTTTTAGGCTATACTCCACCTCCTCAAGTGGGACAAAATTTAAGCTCTCAAGCCTTTAGTTTAAAAATAGAACAATATAAAGAAATTTTCACTCTTTTACTTAAATGCGAATACGAGCTTAAAACCAATTCTAAGCTCGTAAAAAAAGAATTTTTGATTTCAAATTTACTTAAACTTGCAAGGATTTTGAAAATCAATTAAATGCCATCGTTGAAACAATAGCTGAACGCAAAACACTTGTCAATACTGAAGAAGCTACAAAAATGACTTTTATAATGCCTTTTTTAAAAACATTAGGTTATGATGTTTTTAACCCTAGTATTGTTGTGCCAGAATATACAGCAGATATAGGAACTAAAAAAGGCGAAAAAGTGGATTATGCTATTTTCAAAGATTCAAAACCTTTTATTTTAATTGAAGCTAAAAATCATACTGAAAATTTAGATAATCATAACAATCAGCTTGTAAGATATTTTAACACTAATCCTAGTATTAAATTTGCCATTCTTACCAATGGTATTGAATATAGATTTTTTACAGATATTGAACAACAAAATCTTATGGATAAAATACCATTTTTAGTTGTTAATCTTGAAAAACTTAAACCTAGAGATATTAAAGATCTAAAACGTTTTATTTGCACTGACTTAAACTTAGATGAAATTCTAAGCATTGCTATGGAGAAAAAATATTACCGAAGTATACAAGAAATTTTTAAAAGTGAAATAGAAAATCCAAGCGATGAATTTACAAGTTTTTTTGCTAAACAAATGACAGAAAAAAGAATGACTAGTGCTGTTTTAGAAGAATTCAAAAATTACATTAAAAAATCTTTTAAAGAAATTATTAATGATTTAGCTTATGAAAAAATCACAAGCATTAAAAACAATCTTCAAAACATAAACGATGATGAAAATGATGAGCAAATTGATGAAAAAAGATATTGTCACAACAGAAGAAGAATTACAAGGTTTCTATATAGTAAAATCAATTCTTGCTAGTGTCAGTGCCAATCTTGAAGATGTAAGTTACAAAGATACTTTAAGCTATTTTAGTATTTTATATCAAGGCAAAGTTACTAAGTGGATATGTAGATTATATTTTAATACAAGCAAAAAATCTATTAGTTTTCCGGATGGAGCAAGTTATAATATAGAAAAATTAGAAGATATTTATCAATATAAAGCAGATATTATCAAAGCATTTGAAAGCAGAAAGTAAAATCATTTATTGATTTTACTTTCACTCCATCACAAGTCGCATAAGGTGTAAGTCCTCACCTTGTGTGATTTTATATTCTATACTTTGACATTTAGGACACTTAAAAACATTTTCTTCTAAAATACTTGTTTGATCGCATTTTAAGCATAAAATTTCAAGTGGGGCAAGTTCTATAAAAAGTTTAGCATTTTTACAAATATTTGAGTTTTCTTTAAAAGTTTCAAAACAACGCTTAAAAAGATCCGCTTCTATACCGCTTAAACGCCCGATTTTTACATAAATTTCTTGTACATTATAAGCCTTATTGTTTAAGGCATTTTCTTCACAAAGTTCGATTAAAGATTCTACTATACTTAATTCGTGCATTAGCAAATTCTTGGTAAAAGTTCGCCTTTAGGGCTTTCTAAAAAGCGTTTTGCCCCATAAGCGTTTTGTAAGATCACGCGTGCTTTTTTCTCTTCTAAAACTTCTCCTATAATACTCGCATTTACATTGTATTTTTTTAGAATTTCCAAGGCTTTTAACTCATCTTCTTTTTCCACACAAAGTATAAAAGTGCCTTCATTTGCAAGTTCATAAGCTTCATAACCAAAAAGCTCGCAAAGTCCTAAAACCTCATCTTGAACGATGATTTTTTCTTCAAAGATCAAAAGATCATTTCCGCTTTGCTTTGCCCACTCATTTAAAACCGCACTAAGTCCCCCGCGAGTAGCATCTCTCATTGCTACAACCTTTATATCTTTTTCTAAAAGCTCTAAAACCTCTTTATCCAAAGCCTTACAATCACTTTTAACATCAGCTTCTAACTCATTTCTTTTGATTAAAACACTAGCTCCATGCCTTCCTATATCGCCTGAAAGAAGTATGCTAAGCCCTGCTTTGATATTTTTACTTTCTTTTTTAGAAATAATTTCACCTAAGGCTGTAGTGTTGATATAAATTTCATCTGCTTTGCCCTTAGGAACAACTTTAGTATCGCCACAAACTAACATAACTCCACATTTTTCACATTCTTCTTTAATGCTTTTTAAAATACGTTCTAATTTTTCTAGCTCAAAACCTTCTTCTAAGATAAGCCCTAAGCTTAGATATTTTGGCTTAGCACCCACCATCAAAACATCGTTAATAGAACCACAAACACAAAGTTTTCCTATATTAACCTCTTCATCTAAAAAAATCGGACTTAAAACAAAAGAATCCGTGCTTAAAGCCAAATTTCCCAAAATAGCAGCATCATTATTTGCATTTAAAATTTCATTATCAAAGATCTTAAAAAGCTTAGTTAAAAGCTCATTCATCTCTTCTCCGCCACCTCCGTGGGCTAAGGAAATATTTTTCATACATTCACCTTTGAGTATTTATAATACGCCGCACAAGCACCCTCGCCAGAAACCATACAACTTCCTATAGGACTTCTTGGCGTACAAGCCTTACCAAAAACTTTACAATCATAAGGCTTGGCCAAACCTCTTAAAATTTGCCCACAAATACAGGCTTTGCTTTCATTTTTACTTTGCACCGTACAATCAAATTTTTTACTCGCATCATAGGCGCTAAATTCTTCTTTTAGCTCCAAGCCCCCATCTTTAATAAGTCCTAAGCCACGAAATTCAAAATCACACACCCTAAAGTATTTTTTTACTAAATTTTGTGCTTTAATATTACCTTCTTTACTTACGGCTCTTTTGTATTGATTATACACTTTAAAAGTGCCTTCATTGCTTTGTTTTATGATATTTAACACACTTTCTAAAATATCAACTGGCTCAAAACCACTCACCGCTATAGGGGTTTTAAACTTTGCTGCTAAAGGCTCATAAATACCATAACCTGTAATCACACTCACATGAGAAGGGCCTAAAAAAGCATTGATTTTTACATTTTCATCATTCATGATCGCTTCTACAGGCGCTGGAACTGTGATATGATTGATATGAAAAAAGACATTATTTATTTTTTCTTCTATAATCTTTTGAAGAAGTAAAGCACTCATAGGCGTAGTAGTTTCAAAACCTATAGCAAAAAAGATGATATTTTTGTTTAAATTTTGCTTAGCGATTTCCAAAACCTCAAGCGGAGAATAAAGCGCTCTAACATCAGCCCCTTTAGCTCTTAAATCAAGCAGAGAAATTTCACTTCCAGGCACCCTTAAAAGATCTCCTAAAGTACAAAAAATCGTATCTTTCATGGAGGCTAGCTTAATAGCTGTATCAATGCGAACTCTTGGCATAACACAAACAGGACATCCTGGCCCATGGATAAAGTTAATTTCCTTTGGCAAAATAGAAGGCAGGGCATATTTCATGATACTATGCGTATGCCCACCGCAAATTTCCATGATATTGATAGGATTTTTAAGTTCTTGTTCTATGAGTTTTTTTAAAGCTAAAATGCTTTCTTTATCTCTAAATTCATCGATGAAATTCATTTAAACCCAAATCTCCTTCATCACTTTTTATCTCTCCACTATTCATTTTTTCTACTATTTCTTGATAGGTTTTAATGCTTTCTAGTGCAGCTTCTTTGTCGATTTTTTCCATAGCAACGCCTACATGGATTAACACATAATCGCCTTGTTTTAAAGGCTCATCAATCAAATCCAAATTAACTTTTCTTTTCACACCTAAAGTTTGCACTAAAGCATTGTTTAACTCATCGATTTCTAAAATTTCAGAAGGTATAGACAAACACATTAAAAAAGCTCCTTTTTAAGTTTAAGCACCTTATACCAAAGCTCCATATTGGTGCCATTTTTTGCATCAAGAGTGATAATATCTGCTCTAGGATTTAATTCTTTAATCAACCTAGTCGCCTCTTTAACATCAAAATCAAAATGATGAGCCAAATCTGCCTTTGTGATTAAAACTATATCAGCCTTTTTAAACATCACAGGGTATTTTTGCGGTTTATCACTTCCTTCAGTTACCGAAAGCAAAACCACATTTAAATGCTCTCCTAAATCATAACTTGCAGGACAAACCAAATTTCCAACATTTTCTATAAAAAGCAAATCCACATCATCAATGGCTAAATGATGCAAAGCCTCATGCACCATAAAAGCATCCAAATGACAGCTTTGCCCTGTAGTGATTTGATACGCCAAAGCTCCGGCATTTTTTACTCTTATAGCGTCATTATTGGTTTCTAAATCCCCTTCAATCACAGCAATTTTAAGTTCATTTTTCAAAGCCTTGATCGTGCTTTCTAAAAGCGTGGTTTTTCCGCTACCTGGAGAACTCATTAAATTGATACAAAGCGTGTTAGCCTCATTAAAATGCGCTCTATTGTGTTTAGCTTCTTCATCATTTTTGCTTAAAATTTTAGAAATTACTTCTATGGTTTTACTTTCTTTTAAACTTGGATTTTCATGGTGGTGATCGTGATGATGATCATGCGTATGGCTTGAATTTATAGAGCAGCCGCAATCTTTACACATTTTCTTTCCTTTATATTTTTTGTTTCATTTTAACCTTAAAAGCATTAAAAAATTATGAGTTTAAAGATAAAATCACTCTTTTTTTAAAAAATGCACCATTTGTCCTAAAGCTATGGAGCTATCATTGCAAGGGTATTTTAAAGGTATAAAAAAATCAAAATTTTTAGCTTTTAAAATTTCAAGTAAGGTTTTGTTTTGAAAAACTCCTCCACTTAAAAGCACTTTTAAATCATAATCTTTGCTAAAATCTATGATAAAATTTGCCAAGGCATTAAACATACCTGTAATTGCCTTAGTTTTTTCATCTTGTAAAGCCCCTAGGATTAAATTTTTAAAATTAACCTGCCCTTTTTCTACAAAAAGCTTGTAAGAAAAATCAAGATTTTTATCATAAAAAGCTTCACACATTAAGCCAACTTGAGCTTCATAAGAACTTTTTTCTAAGTTAAAAACAATACTTCCAAAAGCATCGATAATGCGTCCTAAAGAACTCGTTTGTAAGTTAGAATGTGAATAAATTTTTTTAAGATTTTCAAGTTCAATTTTTGGAATTTTTGCTAAAAACTCCTTAGCCTTATCTTCTAAATCATAATGAAAAATAAGACTTAAGGCTAAATTTTGTATATTTTTAATATCACTATTTATAAGAGTGAAATTTTCAAAATGTGCAATTCTTTCATATTCTTTTAAATTTCCTACAAAAACTTCTCCACCCCAAATTTTACCATCTTCGCCATAACCTGTTCCATCACAAATAAAAGCTAAAGCCTTTTCATCTTTTGCAAAATTTTCTTCGTATTCAAAATAAGCCGCACAAAAATGCGCATAATGATGAGAAATTTTAATCCTTTCTTCAAATTCTTTTGCATAGCTAAAATGCGGGTGTTTATCGCACAAAATCGCATCAAATTTCAAATCATAATTTTGTTTAAAAAATTCTAAAAGTTTAAAAAATCTCTCATGCACATCAAGACTTTTCAAATCCCCTATATAAGGAGAAATTAAAAGTTTATTTTCATAAAAAATCACAAATTCATTTTTAAGTTCCGCACCCAAAGCTAAAAAAGTGCCTTTTTTATTAAAATTTCTTTCCAAATAAAAAGGATTTAAACCCCTTGAAGTACGCAAAAACATAGTTTTGCCATTTACCACTTGAGCTATGCTGTCATCACTTGCATTGATAATTTCCCTATCATAATCCAAATAAAAATCAAAAACTTTATCAAGTTTTTGACGCAAATTAAACTCATCTTTAATAATACTTTCTCCGCTTAAATTCGCACTTGTTGCCACAAGATTTCCTTTAAAATACTCAAAAAGCAAAAGATGTAAAGGCGTATAAGCTAGCATAATACCGATTTTATCTACATCAGGAGCGATTAAAGAAAAGGCTTTTTTTGCCTTTAAAATCACAATAGGAGCCAAAACCCCACCAAGCAAAGCTTCTTCTTTTTCATCTATAAAGGCAAGTTCTTTAGTACTTTGTAAATCTTTACACATCAAAGCAAAGGGTTTTTTAGGGCGATTTTTTCTAAGTCTTAGAGTTTTTAAAGCTTCTTCATTAAACGCATCACACATGAGATGAAAACCGCCCATGCCTTTAATGGCTAAAATTTTACCTTCCTTTAAAAACTTCGCACTTTGTATAAAAGCTTCTTGATCTTTGGCTAAAATTTCACCCTTTGGATTTTTAAGAAAAACATTGATTTTGCATTTAGGACAACTAATAGGCTGGGCATGAAAACGCCTATTTTTAGGATCTTCATATTCACTTTTACAAAACTCACACATCAATAATTCTTGCATAGAGGTATTAAATCTATCATAAGGAAGACTTTTTATAATACTAAAGCGTGGCCCACAATGTGTGCAAGTGATAAAAGGATATAAAAAGCGTGGATTTTTTTCATCAAAAAATTCTTTTTTACACTCCTTACAAAGCGCAAAATCGCTTAACATAGGCGTGCTTTTTGTATTCTCTAAAGAAGGAGTAATGCTAAAATTCTCATAGTTTAAAATAGAAATTTGCGTGATTATAAGCTGATCTATTCTTGCTAAAGGTGGAAGATGATTTTTTAAATTTTCTATGAAATTTTCACATTCTTTTTGAGTGCAAGCAAGGATGATTTCTATCCCAAAACCATCATTTCTTACTTCTCCAAAAAGCTTTGATTTCAAAGCTAGTTCATAAACTAAGGGGCGAAAACCCACCCCTTGAACTAAGCCTGAAATTTTGATCTTATACCCTAAGTGGTACATCGCTTAACTGACAATTTTTAAGATGTTTTAAAGTATTTTTAAGCAAAGATTTATGTTCAAACAAAGATCCACTTATAAGCGCTAAATCACTTTGCTTTTTCTCTCTTAATTCATCATAAGTATCACGTAAGAAATAAGCCAAACTCTCAACCGCTCCATAAGCGATATTAACACTATCTACACCTGCTAACATAAAACTCATAGCAGATCTTAAGGTTCTTGTATAATCAAAACTTTTATCTTCTTTCAAACGATAATCAATCTTTACTCCACGAGGCATTTTTGACTCATCAGCGATTTTTAAAAGCTCGCCAACACTCTCTTGTAAATTTTTACCTAAATTTAACACTCTTCCTACTAAGCCAAACAAGGAATAAAAATTATTTTGAAGTTCAAAACTTTCATCTAAAAGAGGAAATTCCTTGCTAAAATTTTCTAAAAGCCTTGCACCAATTTCATCTTTTTTAATCTCTTCATAAAGCTCTTTGCTGTGTTTTGGTAAGCAAAGTTTAAGTAAATTAAGCTCTTTGTTGATAAGCAAAATATCTTCATAATCCTTACTTAGCTCTAAAATAAAAGCTTTTTCTTTATAACGGCTTACAAGATAAGAAATTCTTGCCATATTTTTATCTTCTTTAGAAAAAATAAGCTCTCTTGCCTTAGCATTGATAAATTCAAAACCCTCTAAAACCACCACTTGCTCATCTAAAGCACTGATATAAAAATCTTTTTGATACTCTTCTATCTTTTTTACGCTTAAAAATTTATACTCATTTTCAAAAAGTTTCAAACCTAAAGCAAAACAAAACAAATCTCTAGCAAGTCTGATTTTAAAATCACTAAAATCAAGATTGTGATTTTTTCTAAACATAGCATTAAGCCTTAGCTTCATCAAAGGTTTTTCTAAACTTGCAAGAAGTTTTAAATTTTCATTTGAACAAACAAAAACTGAATTTATAGCCTTAATATCACAAGGAAGTAAAAAATCTCCTATAAATTCGTTCTTAAACAAAGAAAATTCATAAATGCCATTTTTATCTTTCAAATAAATCTTTTTTTCTTGACTTAACAAATCAAAGGCAAGATTTAAAAAAGTATTGAAATTTTCTTCATTGATTTTTTCAAATTCTGATAAATTGCTTGAAAATTCACACTCACAAAACACGCCCCATTCGTTTTTGTTTAAAAGTTTTTTTTCTTGATAAGCATTAGAATTTAAATGAGTAATATAAGAAAATCTTGAAAATTCTTTATCTTCTGGTATACAAGGGTTAAAACCCTGCCCCGCTTTTACATCAAATTTTTTCAAAAAAACGCTATGACTCATGAAATTCAAAGAATCACAAAAAGTCTTTAAATTTTCTTCATCTGCATCGATAGAAAAATGATAGGTATTTTCTTCTTTGCTAAGGATATAATTGTAATTTTTCGCATAAAAACGCAATAAATATTCAAAAATATCATTATCTGCATTATAAATAAAATCAAAATCCAAAGTCATATTATGCCTTTTTTGAAAAATAAACTATAAATATAACATTTTTAACTTAAAAATTCTTTCTCTCTTTGCCTAAAATCACTCATAAAATGCTCTATAAAAGTATAAAATTCTTTGCTATGATTGGGGAATTTTAAATGGCTGATTTCATGCAAAATCACATATTCAATAGCTCTTAAACTCTTTTGAATGAGTTTTAAATTTAAATTAACATAAGCTTTATTGTGATTACATGAACCCCAACGCGTTTTCATATTTTTAATGCTTAAATGCGTGTAAAATAAACCTGTTTTTTGACTCCATTTTTTAAGATAAAAAGTAAAAATCTTTTTAGCATTTTGTCTTAAAAATAAATCTAATTTTGCTTTATTTTGACAAAGAATTTTATCTTTATTAAAATAAGTTTTTTTGACATTTTCATCAAAAATAATTTGATATTTTTTAGCTAAAAAGATTAACTCATCATCTTTTAAGGCTTTTTTTTCAAATCTTTTTTTTGCCTCATTCATCCAAGAACTTGATTTATCTAAAAACTCATAAACACTTTTAAAGGTGCAAAAATAAGGAATACTAAGAACAAATTCACCCTTTTCATTTAGCCTTAATCTTAAAGTTTTTATGCATTTTTTAGAATAAAAATAGCACTCATCTTTATAAATAAATGATTTTAAACTAGAGCTTTGCCTTGCCATTTTTTACTTTTCCATCTGTATGAATTTACCATTCCACGCAAAAACTCATCTGCACAAAATCCTATCCAAACCCCTAAAATTCCAAGATTAAAATGAAAACAAAGCACATAACCCACAGGCAAAGATACCCCCATCATAAAAACAAGTCCGCTAAAAAATGGAAACTTAGCATCGCCACTTGCGCGCAAGGAATTAACCATAACTATATTAAAAGTTCGTGAAATTTCAAGAAAGATTGAAAGAGCAAATAAAGGTATCATTAAATTTTTTAGCTCTTCTTTAAGCCCTAAAATTTGCATAGTAAAATCTTGACAAAGATAGTTTAAAAACGCCACTAAAGCACTCGCTATTACACTAAAATATAAAGCACGCCAAGCATGTTTGTAAGCGATATTTTCATACCTAGCACCGACTAATTTACCTACTATAATTTCATTAGCTATGCTCGTAGCTTGTCCTATAAGCATGATAAGCATTGAAATTTGAAAATAAATCGTTTGCACACTCAAACTCGCCTCGCCTAAACTTGCTACAAAAGCAAAAGCTATAGTGTATTGGACTATCCACAAAAGATTTTCCCCTGCTGAAAATCCACCTATATTTAAAACCTTTTTTAAAACTTCTTTTTCAAGTTTTATCATTTCTTTGATTTTAAGATGAATTTTAAGTTTATAAAAAAGTATCGCAAACAAAGCAACTATAGCAACAATGCGAGCAAAAATATTGCTAAGCCCTACTCCAAAAAGTTCTGACTTTGTATAATGCAAAACATAATAATTTCCACAAATCACCACTATATCCATCAAAAAACCTATAAACATGACCCAATAAGCCATATTATAAACCCTTACAATAGCAGCTAAAACAATACCTATGGCATCAAAAAACAAACAAATTGCAAGCATATGTAAGTAAATTTCGCTATCTTTGAGCAATTCTTGTGGAATTTTTAAAAGATAAAGCAAATACTCCCCATGCCATAAAATAAGCACACCGCATACAAAGCCTAAAAGTGCATTTAAGAACAAACTTTGATGAATCACTTTTCTTGCTAAAACATGATCTTTTGCACCAATTGCTTGTGCGATCAGCACACTACAACCCACACTTAAAAATGAAAAAATAGTGATAAAAAGATCTAAAATTTGATTTCCAGCGCCCATAGCACCAACAAGAAAATTAGAATAATGCGACACCATAGCGGTATTGATAATCACGGTTAAATACTTAGAAAGCAAATCCCAAAATATAGGAAAACTAAGTCTTGTTAAGGAGAGTTGTTTTTTTGCCATGATATTATCTTATCTCTTTTTTTAAATATTTCTTTTAAAAAACAATTCTACTTAAAAATTACTTTTTTAAATATAAATATTTAATATACTCAATTTGTTATATTTAAAATAATTTGATGATTTTCTTCTTTGAAAGTATACACTAGCTCATCACATTTATATGAGACTTCCTTCTTGCAAATTTTATCTTGCAAAGGTTCTTTTAATATTTGCAATAAATGTTTTTTAAAAAATAATTTTGTGCTCAATCCCATTCCATGATTTAAATTTTTAATAAACTTATTATCAACTTGTGAAATAGCAAAAAATTCTACTTTAAAATTTAATTCTTTTAAAATATGTACAAAATTTTCCTTATTTTTAAAAGGAGATCTTTCATCAAAAATACTATGATATAAAATATATTTTGGATTTGGGTATAAGCTTTGTATTATTAGATGTTCTTTGTTTAATGGTTCTCTTATGATTTTTCTAGCATTTGAAAAATAATTTTTTGAAAATTTATTATTATTCCAATAAGTTTTATCACTTAAATATAAAAATATATTTTTAAATAAAGTATCATCATATGTTCCATGATATCTAGTAAAATCGATTTCTTTTCCAAAACCTATAAGTCTAAAAATATTTCCAAACAAATTAACAAAAGAAGAATTATCTAATATAAAATCAATACTCCAAGGAGCTATTTTTGCACATAAATTTGCTAGATATCCACCATATGAATTTCCAAACAAAATCGTTCTAATACCCCCCCCCTCATTAGTTTAAATGGAGAATTTTCTTTTATATAAAAAATAGCATTTAAAATATCCATAGCTTGCATTATACCAAAATTTTGATATTCATTTTTAAATGGTAAAAAACTTACATGTGTTTTTAACTTATAGTTTTGATGTAATTGTTGATTTAATTTTAATTTTTGAATTTCTTGATCTATTCTTATAAAAGCATTATTTAGATTTTCATAAGAATTTATACCATAAACATTTATACATTTTAAATTTATAGCCTTTAAACTAGTATCTAAAATGAATTTATCTATATCATCCAAATAAAAACTAGAACCCAAATGAGGTCTATTTCCTATACAATGATAGTTAATATTAATAACAGCGACTTTATAATTTCTAGTCAAATAATCATCAATATAAATATAACTATTCATATCTTCAGCACCGCCTGGAATAATGCAGATTATAGCTTCTATTTCTTTACTATCATCATAAGTCAATCTAAATTCTAATTTACTTCCCCTTTTGATATTTAATTCTACATCATCACAAGAATCTATAGAATAAATTTGGTTTATAATCATATTAAACCTTTTTTTGGAAATTTTTAATTAATTATATCATCAAATTTCCAAAAAATAAATCTTATCCAAAAGCACCACTTAAATAAGCTTTGGTTTTTTCTTGCTTTGGATTTTCAAAAAATTCCTTGCTTTCTCCAAATTCTATAAGCTCACCTAGGTGAAAAAATGCTGTATAATCAGCTACGCGTTTGCCTTGTTGCATATTATGCGTAACCATGATCATAGAAAGATTATGGCTTAATTCTTTCAAAAGCTCTTCAATCACGCCTGAACTTATAGGATCAAGTGCAGAAGTTGGCTCATCTAAAAGCAAAAGTTTAGGTTTGATCGCTAAAGCTCTTGCGATACAAAGACGTTGTTGTTGTCCGCCTGAAAGAGCTAGGGCATTTTGCTTTAATTTATCTTTAACCTCTTCAAAAAGCCCCACTTTTTGCAAGCAATCCACCACCAAAGCTTCTTCTTCATCTTTGTTTTTAATCATACCATGAAGTTTTGGTGCATAAGAGATGTTTTCATAAATGCTTTTTACAAAAACATTAGGTTGTTGAAAAACCATGCCTACATTTTTACGCAAGGCTACTACATCTTGATTTTTAACATCTTTTCCTTCAATTTCCACTAAACCATCGATTTTTGCAATTTTATCATTCATTCTATTAAAACAGCGCAAAAAAGTGGATTTACCACATCCTGAAGCACCGATGAGTGCAGTAATTTTGTTTTGCTCTATTTGCATATTGATATCAAATAAAGCTTGTTTTTTTCCATAAAATAAATTTAAATTTGTTGTTTTTGCTATCACTTTAATTTTCCTTGAAAATATTTTCTTAATAATATTGCACTAAGATTTAACACAACTAAAAGTCCTAAAAGCACAATAATACCCGCTGCTGTTCTTTCTAAAAATGCACGCTCTGGCATAGCCGACCATGAGTAAATTTGAGCAGGTAAAACGCTAGTTGGATCAAAAATCGAACTAGCTACATCAGGGATAAATGCTATCATACCGATAATCATCAAAGGTGCAGTCTCTCCTATAGCCCCTGCTAAAGTCAAAATAGAACCTGTTAAAATCATAGGCATAGCCAAAGGTAACATAATACCTTTTACCATTTGAACCTTTGTCATACCTAAGGCATAAGCAGCATTTTTCATATTGATATCCACACTTTTTAAGGCCGCTTTGGTTGAAACAATGATAATAGGCAAACTCATGATCGCCAAAGTAAGCCCACCCACTAAAGCACTTGAACGAGGCATTCCAAAAAGATTGATAAACACTCCAAGTCCTAAAAGTCCAAACAAGATACTAGGAATACTTGCAAGGTTGTTAATACACACTTCTATAAAATGTGTAAGGATATTTTGTGGTGCAAATTCTTCTAAGTAAATTGCCGCTGCAACGCCTATAGGAACACTCACAACCATACAAACAAGCATAACAAGCAAAGTCCCTATAACTGAAGATAAAATTCCTGAATTTTCAGGAGATTTTGAGTCCCCATTTAAAAAGAAATTGCTATTAAATTTAAGCTCTATCTCGCCTTTTTGTACAAGATCATCGACTAAAGTTCTTTGTTTTTCACTAAGGCGATTATATTTTTGCTTCATATATTGATCTACTTCTGAATTTGCCAAAAGCCAAGATTTTTCAGCGATTTGTCCTGTTCTTATTTTTCTTTGTTCTGCGCGAGATAAAAGATCATAAGAAGGAGAATTTCTATTAGCCTCTACAAAAATATAGGTTTGCTTAAAAGCAGGAAATCCAAGATAAGCCACACTTCCTAAAAAGATACAAAGAAAAATTAAATTAATATAAAGCCCCATTTTACAAAGTCTTTTAAAAGACTTTGAAGCTTTTTGTCTTTTTTTAAAAAGTTTTTTCATAAATTTTTCCTTTTGTGAAAGCGATTGATAAGATAAACGCTAAACATATTGATGATTAAAGTGATGACAAAAAGCACCAAACCTAAAGAAAAAGCACTTAAAGCCAAAGAACTATCAAAAGCTTGATCTCCACTTAAAGCTTCTACGATTTTTACCGTTACCGTTGTCATATCTTCTAAAAAATTTAAAGTTAAATTTGGACGCAAAGAAGCTGCCATCACCACTATCATAGTTTCGCCTAAGGCTCTTGAAAGTCCTAAAAGACAAGCTGCAACTATACCAGGAATAGCCTCAGGTAAAATCACGGCAAAAACCACTTCTTTTTTTGTCATACCTAAAGCATAAGCGCCATTAATCCTTTTCTCGCTTACTGCTTCAATGCAATCTTGAGATAACGAAGCCACTATAGGTACTATCATGATCCCCATGATAAAACCTGCGCCTAAAGCACTTTGAAAGCTTGCTTGTATGCCAAATAAAGAAAAAAACCACACTATAAAAGGCGCTACAACTATAGCCGCAAAAAATCCAAAAACAACAGTAGGAATCCCTGCAATGATTTCTAAAATAGGTTTTAAGTAATTTTTAGATTTTTTGCCAGCAAAAACACCTAAATATATAGCACACATAACCCCTAAAGGTAAAGCCGTTAGCATAGCAATCAATGAAATATAAAAAGTTCCCCAAAAAAGCGATAGCGCCCCAAAAACACCTTGTTTACTCGTGCCATCTGCATTCATAAAAGCTGCATCAGCTGCCCACTGACTTGAGAATAAAAAGGTAACAACGCTTTCTTTTTGAAAGAATTTTAAAGCTTCAATTAAAATTGTAAGCATGATAGCAAAACTTACTATCACGCTTACAAAAGCACATAAAAAAAGTGCAAATTTGATTATTTTTTCTTTTAACAAAGTTTTTCCTTAAAAAACTTTTCCAGCTTTTACAAGCTCATCATTTAAAATTTTTCTATCTTCTACGTGTTTTTGAGAAGCTTTTAATTTATCATCACTCAAAGGAACAAGTCCTATTTTTTCAAGCTCTCCACCACTTTTTGCCAAATCATCACTCATATAAATTTTTGCAAAATCAAAGGCTTCTTTTGGATTTTTCTTAGCATTGATATAAATAAACAAACTTCTTGCAAGTTCGTATTTTTCATCTGCGATGCTTTCTTCGCTTGGCGTAACACCATCTATATTAGCAGCATTGATTTTGTCTGAATTGCTCACTAAAAAGCTATAACCAAAAATTCCAAAAGCATCCTTATCAATAGTAAGTTTTGAAACGATTAGATTATCATTTTCACCACTTGGGATATAAGCACCATCTTGGCGTATGGTTTTATACTCGCCTTTATACTCAGGAATTTTTTTAGACACATCACTCATTACAAGCTCTTCTATAGTATCTCTTGTTCCTGAACTTGATGGTGGACCATAAACACTAATTTTACGATTTGGTAAATTTTTATTGATTTGATTCCAGTTTGTATAAGGATTTGGTATAAGTTTTCCATTTTGTGGAATTTCTTTTGCCAATGCTAAGAAAAGTTCTTTTTTTGTGATATTTAATGGAGCATTGGTTTTATTTTGAGCTAAAACTATACCATCATAACCTATCATCATCCCTACTATATCAGTTACCCCTGCTTTTTTGCAAGTTTCAAATTCGCTTAATTTCATAGGTCTTGAAGCATTAGAAATATCAGTAGTTCCTTCACAAAATACCTTAAATCCACCCCCTGTTCCCAAGCTCTCTACTATAGGAGTTTTTGTATTTTTGATCGAAGCATATTCTTCAGCTACAAAAGAAGTAAAAGGATACACAGTCGATGAACCTGCGATTTTTAAATCTACTGCATTTAAAGCACCACAAAGTGCAAGACTTGTCACACTTAAAGATAGAATTTTTTTCATTTTTTCTCCTTAACTTTAAAAAAGTAATGGAAGTTTAAAAAAACTTGGAAACATTTTGGAAACATTTTTTATTTTGTATTTTTCTTAAATATAATTTTTAACTATCAAAAAATTTAGCTTGTTTTTAAAAAAATAATATATCATTATAAAACATTTTAAATTTTAATAAGGAGATAAGAATGCTTTCTAAAGAAGTTGTAAAATTACTCAATGAACAAATAAACAAAGAAATGTATGCAGCAAACTTATATCTTAGTATGAGTTCTTGGTGCTATGAAAACAGTCTTGATGGAGCTGGAGCCTTCTTGTTTGCACATGCAAGCGAAGAAAGCGATCATGCTAAAAAGCTTATCACTTATCTTAATGAAACAGATTCTCATGTAGAGCTTCAAGAAGTAAAACAGCCTGAACAAAATTTCAAATCTTTACTTGATGTTTTTGAAAAAACCTATGAACATGAGCAATTTATCACAAAATCAATCAATACTTTAGTTGAACACATGCTAACACATAAAGACTATTCTACTTTTAATTTCTTACAATGGTATGTAAGCGAACAACACGAAGAAGAAGCACTTTTCCGCGGTATAGTTGACAAGATTAAGTTAATCGGAGAACACGGAAATGGACTTTATTTAGCTGATCAATACATCAAAAATATTGCATTAAGTAGAAAAAAATAATCTTTGCCCTATTATGGGCAAATCTCGCTTTGGATTGAAGGTATGACTTATTTTTCTCTAGAATTTAGTATTTTAATGATAGCTTTTTTTGCTATTTATTGGACTTTTAAAAATGATTATAAAATACAAAATATTTTAATTTTAATTTTCTCTTATATTATTTATATTTTAATCAATCCTTATTTCGCCTTAGTTTTATTTATATATACCTTTTTTATACACTATTTCGCCTTGCTAATTTTTGTGCGTCGCAAGCGTTATATTTTCGCTACTTGCATGGCTTTTATTATTTTAAATTTATGTTTTTTTAAATACTTTCCTAGCATCAAAGGAAGTGTTGATGAGATATTAAATTTTTTCGGTTTAGAATTTTTAAATATTGATTTAGTATTACCAATAGGAATTAGTTTTTATACCTTTACTTCTATCACTTATCTTGTGGAAGTTTATCAAAAACGCCGTTTAGAAAGTTTTTTAAATTTAGCAACCTTCTTATCATTTTTTCCAACACTACTTTCAGGGCCTATTATGCGAAGTTCTTTTTTCTTTGAACAGGCCTATCAAAAACGCGAATTTAAACATGCAAATTTAATCATCATCTTGCTTGTTTTTGGTATAGTTAAAAAAGTTTTAATAGCCAATTACCTTGGAATTTATGCTAAAAGTATTTTAGACTTTCCACAATCTTATAATTTCATACAACTTTTAAGCGCAATTTACGCCTATGCAATTCAAATATACTGCGATTTTAGCGGATATGTTGATTTAGTTTGTGCTTTTGCTTTAATGTTAGGTTTTACCCTTCCGCCTAACTTTAACATGCCTTATCTTGCAAAAAACCTAAAAGATTTTTGGGCTAGATGGCATATCAGTCTTTCAACCTTTATAAGAGATTATATCTATATACCTTTAGGGGGCAATAGAAAAGGAATGCCACGCACTATAGTTAACATACTCATCGCTTTTATACTTTCAGGTATGTGGCATGGCAATACACTTGCTTTTATTGTTTGGGGTTTATTGCATGGTATTGGCATAGTTTTTATACATTTGCTAGCTTTAAGCAAATTTAGTTTACAAAAAATTCCAGCTTTAGGAAGATTTTTAACCTTTCAATTTGTATGTTTTACTTGGATTTTCTTTTACTATAGCAAAAATCTAGAAGATGCAATAGAATATTTTAAAGCTTGTTATTATAATTTCTTCCAAATTCCATCTTATAACGATATCTATATGTTGGTTGCTTTTGGGGTTCTTTTTATGATCTATCCTTTATTTATTAATTTTAAAGAATATTGCATTAAGATTTTAAATCTTACTCCATTTTTACTAAAACCTTTTATCATAGCTTTTATTTTACTTTTGGTTTTTGCTTTTATGCCAGATGGAATTCCTGATTTTATTTATTCGAGTTTTTAGATGAGTGTGGTTAGATTTTTCTTTATTTTGATTATAGTGCTTGGCTTGGTTGTTGTAGTTATGAATCAGAGCATTAGCTCTTATATAGAACAAAAATATCACTTTGCATTCTATCCTCATAATGATCTTTTAAAAGAAGCCAATGGCTTCAAAATTAAATTAGAACAAATTCGTGCAATTTTAAGCAACGAACCCTTGCCTCAAACTAATGAAGAAACTACAAATCAAGAAAATAAATCAATAGATGAAAACTTAAGTAAAATAGATAAAGTTCTAAACACTTTAGAAAATGATGAAAACACTTCTCATAAAGAAACAAATCCAACCTTAATCCGAGATGCAAATATTAGTTTTATCGACAATACCAAATTAGAACTACAAAATGGAGATGAGTTTTTATTTATCGGAGATTCTTTAATGCAAGGTGTTGCAATAGCCTTAAATAGAGATTTAAGAAATTTAAATCTTAAGGTAACCGATCTTAGCAAACAAAATACAGGCCTTTCTTATAAATCCTATTTTGACTGGTCAAAAGCCACCAATGAAGCTTTTATTAAAAACTCAAATATTAAATATCTTGTTGTTCTTCTTGGCGCTAATGATCCTTGGGATATTAAAAAAGGAGGAAATTACCATCGTTTTGGCTCCCCTTCTTGGATAGATATTTACACAAGTCGTGTAGATGAAATCATTAAAATCGCTAAAAAACATAAAGCCAAAGTTTTTTGGTTTGAAATCCCTCCTGTAAAAAAAGAAGATTTGAACAAAAAAATACAAGTGCTCAATAAAATTTACAGCGATGAAATTCTTAAAAATAAAGAAATTTTTATCAACACTAAGCTATTTTTTAGTGTCAATGATGAATACTCAGCTTATATAAAAGATGAAAACAATAGAAGTATAAAAGTAAGAACAGATGATGGGGTTCATTTTACTCCAAGTGGCGCAAGAGAAATGTCTAAACTTTTATTGGAACACATAAAACTTAAGGAAGAAAATGCTAGTAAATAAATTTAAAATTATCTTATTGTTTTTTATTATTTTTACTAGCTCTTATGCACAAAATTTAAATACAAATGACACAATAGATTCCATACTCAATCAAAACAAAAATCACTCTGCTTTAACAAGTTATGTATTAAAAAAAGATCTTAAAAATCTAGAAAAAAAATTAGAAAAAAATCAAAACATAGGAATTAGAATTTATGGAGATTCTCATATGGCGGCTGATTTCTTTCCGCGTGTCATAAGAGGATATTTAATCCGCTCTAACTCTATAGGTTTTGCCTATCCTTTACAGCCCAAATATCAACAAAATCTTAATCTTGTTTATTCTTATAAAAACTTTGAAATTTTAAACTCAAGAAATCCTGCTAATGCTGGACATAATTTTCCATTAGGTGGGATAATAGCCAAAGCAAAAATCAAAGGCGCAAAAATCAACCTTGATACAACCTTAGATAAAAAAAAATTCAAGATAGGATTTTTATTTAAAGCCAAACAAAATACCAATGCTTTTAGCATCAAAGATGCAAAAAACCAAAGCTATGAGTTAAGAACTACACAAATTAACAAATGGTCTTATAAAGAACTAGAACTTGATCTTCCTTTGCAAATTTCAGCCTTACAAAAAGATGCTGAGCTAGGAGGATATTTCATCACAAATAAAGATAATAATGTTTTCTTAGATACCATTGCAATCAATGGTGCCAAAAGTGATTTATGGCTCTCTTGGAATCAAACAGTTGTAAAAAAAGAACTAGGACTTTTACACAATGATTTAATTATTCTTGCCTATGGTTCTAATGATGCACTCTTTAAAGGGTTTGAAAAACAAAAATTCAAAAATAATTTAAAAAAATGGATTAGTATTTTAAAAACTTACAATAAAAACGCTGTTATCATGCTAATCTCTCCACCAACTGTAGTTCAAAAACAAGGTAAAAACTACAAGCTTGCTCCTGATTTTTTTACCATACGCAAAGCATTATATGAAGTTGCTAAAGAAGAAAAAACTCTTATTTTTGATATGCATCAGTTTATGCAAGATAGTGGGGGAAAAAACAAATGGATAGAACAAAAGCTTTCGCTCAATGATGTACATCTTACTATAAAAGGCTATGAGCTAATGGCTAAAAAGTTACTCGAGGATTTAAAAAATATCATCGATTATTAAATTTAATACTTAGGAAATTCTAAGTTTTTATCATTAAAACTTAAAGCTGTGATTTGATAGTAAGAATTAATGGTTTTTAAAAGATTAAATCTAGCTCTTAAAAATTCTTGCTGGGTAGAATTTAAAGTATTGTTTGCATCCAAATAATCTTTTAATTCACTTTTTCCTAAAATATATTTTTCATAATACGCCTTAGTGATAAGCTCTTGTTTAATGTTAATATTTTGCAAATTTTGTAAAAGCAAGGTGTCGCTTTGATAATCTTTATAATTTAACGCAAATTCATTCATCGCGCTTTGCAAAGTTTGCTCATAAGAAATTAAAAGTTGCTCATAAGTAAATTGTGAAATTTTGATATTTTGCTTTACTCTACCATAATCTAAGAAAGGTAAAGAAATCTTAACATTGCCACTTAAAATTTCAAATTTAAAACTATCATCGATTTTTTTATCACTTCCGCTTAATGCTCCACCTAAAGAAATACTAGGCAAAATAGATTTTTGCATGGAAGAATAATCCTTAAAAGCTGATTTTAAGCTATTGAGTTTAGATCTCACATCTGCACGGTACGCTAAAGCTTTTAAAGGTATATTAAAATCAGGACTTAAGGTTTTAAAATCATTTAAAGATAAAGTTTTAAAATACTCTATGTAAGCAAAACCTTCTTGCCTTGCCAATAAATCTTGTAAATTTTTTATGAGTAAATTACGATTTTGATCATTGCTTAATAAATTTTGTTTAGCTCTTAATAAGCTTTGTTCTATGTTTAAAAGATCTAATTCTTCTATTTTTCCAAGCTTGTATTTATAGTTATAAAGCTCTTTCATTTGTTCTAAATTTGAAAGATAAGCTCGAAGTAATTTATCTACATCGTTAAAATAAGCCAGCTCAAACACATCATTTAAAGCTGTATTGATCATACTTATTTTTAAATTTTCAAGATCATAAGCACTTGCTTTTGCACTAAATTCACTCGCACTTGCACTATCTCTTAATTTGCCATAAATATCAAGCTCATAGCTTAAATTTAAAGAATTATTGAAATTTTTACTTTGTTTGCCTGAATTTAAATCTTTATCCGCACCAAAACCCAAATTTCCACTTAAAGTCGGATATAAATCATAATCAATCAAATCAGCTCTAGCCAAAGCCGAAAGCAAAGTTTTTCTAGCAATATTAATATCACTATTATTCAATAAAACAAAATTTAGAAATTCATTTAATTTTGCATTATCATAAGATCTATACCAATCATAAGTAAGATTTAAATCTTTCATTTGTTCTTGAGTTAAATCAACTTCTTTAGGCAAGCTAAGTTTTACACCACAAGCGCTCAAGAAAAATGCTAAAAAAATGCTAAGTATTATTTTCATTTTATTCCTTTGATAATGCACTAATAGGATTTAAATTTGCTGCATTTCTTGCAGGGAAAAAACCAAAAACCACACCGATAAACATAGAACTTAAAAGTCCCAAAAGCACAGAATAGGCATTTAAAATCATAGGAAAATCCGTACTTAAAGTATTAAAAGCAAAAATAACAAAAATCGATAAAATCACACCTAAAATCGCCCCTATAGTACAAATCATAACCGCTTCGATTAAAAACTGCATCATAATATCTTCTCTTCTAGCCCCTATAGCCATGCGTATGCCTATTTCTCTTGTTCTTTCACTTACAGAAACAAGCATGATATTCATCACTCCTATACCCCCAACAATCAAAGCAATCACAGCCACACAAGCGGTAAGTATGGTTGTAGTGCGTTTATTTGCTGTAATAGCTTGCTTAAAAGTGTCAGAATTAAAAGTAAAAAAATCCTTTTGTCCGCGTTTAATTTCTAAAATTCTTATAATAGCATTTTCAGCCAAAGTTGAACTCACATCATCTTTAACCTTAACTATGATTTCACGCAAATTTCTATCTCCTGTAAGCTTATTCATCAGTGTTGTATAGGGTATATAAAGACGTACTACATTATCTTCTATAGGCTTGTCTGTATCTTTTTGCAAAACTCCTATAATCTTAAAAGGTTGAGAATTAAAAAGCACCACACGACCTAAAATATTTTCACTTTTTTCATCAGGAAAAAGATTTTTTTTAGCATTAAAATCCAATACAGCAACATTGATACTATTTTTTACATCATCATTATTTAAAATTCTTCCCGCATCTATCCTTAAACCTTCTATAGCAAAATTATTTACCCCTACTCCTTCAGCTCTTGCGCTTAAAGAAATATTGGTATAAGTTGCCACTCCTGAAGTATTTGAATGAGCATCAACTGCTTCTAAATATTCTAAAGATCTTAGCGTTTCTAAATCACTAAAATTAAGCCTTGTTTTACCCGAACGCAAATCCCCAAATCCTTTTCCAGGGCGAATTTCAATAGTATTTGTCCCAAGTCTTGCAATAGACTCAAGCACTTTAGCTTGAGAGCCTAATCCTAAAGCTACAACACAAACTACAGAAGCAATACCTATGATGATTCCAAGCATAGTTAAAATAGAACGAAGTTTGTGTGCAAGTATGGAAGAATAAGCTATCTTAAAACATTCAAAGGCTTGATTTTTAAGCAAAGTAAGTGTTTTTTTCTCTTTGGGCATTGTTTTTAAAATAAGTTTTTCTTGAGCTTTTTCCTTTTTAGTATCGCTTAAAATTTCTCCATCTTTAATCTCTATAACCCTTTTAGCTTGTGCTGCAATTTTTGGATCGTGAGTTACTAAGACTATAGTATGACCTTGCTCGTTAAGTTTTTGTAAAATTTCAAGCACCATAATACCGCTTTTACTATCCAAAGCTCCCGTTGGCTCATCAGCCAAAATAAGCTCTCCGCCATTGATTAAAGCTCTTGCTATAGAAACGCGTTGTTGCTGCCCTCCGCTTAATTCGTTTGGCTTAGAATCTAACTTGTGAGCTAATTCTAAATCATTTAAGAGTTTTTTAGCATTTTGACTTCTTTCTTGTAAATTTTTTCCCGCATAAACTGCAGGTAAAGAAACATTTTCTTTAGCACTAAGCAAGCTTAAAAGATTATATCTTTGAAATATAAAGCCTATTTTTTCACGCCTTAATCTTGCTTTTTCATCGTTATTAAGTTTAGTGACTTCATACTCATCAAAAACATAAGTTCCGCTACTTGGCGTATCTAATGTTCCTATGATATTTAAAAGTGAAGTTTTACCACTTCCACTTTGTCCTATAATAGCAACAAATTCACCTTTTTCTATACTTAAACTTACATTTTTTAAAATGGCATTTTCACCTATATTCTTGCAAATATTTTTAAGAAAAATCATTAAAATCTCAACTTCATTTTAGTGGCTAAGCCATCAGCACTTGAGCTTACTATCAATTCTTCATTTTCATTTACGCCTTCTAAAATTTGAGTATTGATAGAATCTTTAATGCCAAGTTTGACATATTTTTTAACAGCTTTTTGATTTTCTAAAATTTCAACATAATAACCTTTTGGATCGCTTTTAATTGCATAAGTTGGCACTGCTAAAACAGCCTTTGCACTCGCTACGACAATTTCATTTTGTATACTCATACCAATACGCAAAAAATCATCTTTATTGGCTACATAAAATTTTGCGTAATAATAAATAGCATTTGATGAGCTTGAGCTTGAAGAACTCGAACTTGATGAGCTTGAGCTTGTACTAGAATCACTCACTTCAGTATCAGCTGGATCTATACTTGCAATCTTAGCATGATAAGTTTTTTGAGGATCATTAAGCAAAGAAAAATCAAGCTCTGTTCCTACTTTTATCTTACTCACATCAGCCTCTGCTATTTCCATTCTTACTTCCATTTCGTCTAAATTAGCTATACGGACTATAGTAGGAGTGTTTTGATTAGCATTAACTGTTTGTCCTTCATCTACAGCTACATTAATCACAACACCATCCATAGGAGCAGTAATGGTTGTATAACCTAAATCTTTTTGTGCATTTTTAAGAGTGATTTCAAGCTGAACTACTTGAGCATTAAGCTCTGCAACATTGGCTTTTAAAGTATAATAATTATTTTTTTGAGTTTCTAAATTTTCAAGAGAACTTGCTTTAGCTGCATAAAGTTTTTGCTCTCTTTGATATTGCTTATTCGCAATCTCAAGGGCAACTTTTTTACTCTCTAAATTAGCCTTAGCACTTTCAAGCTGAGCTTTTGTAATATCTAAATCGTTTTGTTGTTTATCTTTATCAATTTGAGCGATCAAATCACCTTGCTTTACATGAGTTCCCACATCAACATAAAGTTTTATAATTTGTCCACTAACTTGAGCACCCACATCGACTTGATCTTTGGCATATACCTTTCCTACTGCCTCTATGGTTTGAGATATATCTTTTTTTTGTATTTTTTGAGTTAAATAGCTGATTTTTTCATCATTATTAAAAAAAATAAAATAAGCCCCAACACTTCCAAGTATTGCAATTAAAATGATTAAAACAATCTTCTTTTTCATAATAACAAATCCTAAAGAAAAATCAAGATTAAATTTTACTCATTTTTTGTGAATTTTTTGTGAATTTTTAATTCTATTTTATAAATTTAAAAATTCTAAAGCCATCATCACATCACCCTGCATTAAAACTTTTAAATTTTCATCATCCCAACAAAAAGTAGAACTATGATGCAAAGCTGGATGATTTAAATCCTTTGAAATTCCAACAAATACATAAGCCCCCATTCTTTCTCGTGTTAAAAAAGCAAAATCTTCAGCCCCCATGTCAGGTTTAGAAGAAACAATGATATTTTCTTCTCCTAAGACCTTTGCAAAAGCTTTTCTTGCTATTAAAACAGCTTTTTCATCATTAATCAATGGAGGAAATTCTTTAGTATATTTAAGCTTATAATCTCCGCCATTGGATTTTGCTGTAGCAGCAGCCACTTCTTCTAAAGAACTTTTTAAAATATCTTGCGTTTTATCATTTAAAAAGCGCACAGTTCCTTTTAAATAAGCATTTGTAGGAATAACATTATAAGTAGTTCCTGCACAAATTTGACCTACGGTAATCACCCCTGCTTCATAAGGGGCTAAACGTCTAGAAATAACACTTTGTATATTATTTACAAATTGCGTTGTCATAATTATAGGATCTATACAAGTGTGCGGATGAGCTCCATGCCCTCCTCTGCCAATAAATTCCAAATCAAAAATATCCGTTCCAGCCATCATTTCACCACTTACAATTTGAGCAGTATTTTCAAGCAAAGGCCCCCATAAATGACAACCAAAAACTGCATCAACATAAGGATTTTCCAATACACCTGATTCTATCATAGGTTTAGCTCCACCGCTTCCCTCTTCTGCGGGCTGAAACATAAATTTAATCGTGCCACAAAATTCATCTTTAAGCTCATTTAATATCAAAGCAGCTCCCAAAAGCCCTGCTGTATGTCCATCATGTCCACATGCATGCATCTTACCATCAATTTTTGAAGCATAACTTAGATTAGTTTTTTCTTGTACAGGCAAAGCATCCATATCCGCTCTTAAAAGAACGCATTTTGGTTTTTTCTGACTCTTCTTTTTTCCTTCTATAGTAGCTAAAATTCCTGTTTTTGCAATATTTTTTTGATATTTAATGCCAAACTCATCTAAAATTTTACACACTAAACGAGCTGTATTTTCTTCTTCAAATTCAAGCTCAGGATGCATATGAATTTGATGTCTTAAATCAACTACTTTATCATAGTACTTTAGTGCTAAATTTTCAACCAGCTTTTGCATTCTTTTCCTTAATCTAAATCTTTTATTTTCTCATCTGCTTTTTTACTGTCAAGTTTTTCCAAATTCGCCTCCATTTTTCGTATTTCTTCTTCTCCACTACGCACTAATTTTGCATCAATTTTGGAAAAATCTCCAGTTTTTTTATTTGGATATTCTACCTTAGAAAGTATAAAACGCAATAAATTTAATCTTGCTTTTTTCTTATCATCAGAAGAAATAATAGTCCAAGGACAAGTTGGAGTATTAGATGCTAAAAGCATAGAGTATTTAGCTAAAGTATATTTATCCCATAATTCTTGCGATTTTTGATCCACAGGAGATAATTTATATTGTTTAAGCGGATCGCTTCGGCGTTTTTCAAAACGTTTTTTTTGCTCATCTTTTGATACTGAAAAATAAAATTTAAAAAAAATAATATCACTATTTGAAATCATATTTTCAAACAAAGGCACTTCTCTTAAAAAATCTTTATGTTGTTGCGGTGTACAAAAACCCATAACCGGTTCTACTCCTGCACGATTATACCAAGATCTGTCAAAAATCACAATCTCACCGGCCGAGGGCAAATGTGCTATATAACGCTGAAAATACCACTGTGTTTTTTCCACATCACTAGGTTTTTCAAGAGCCACAACGCGGCAACCACGCGGATTTAAATGCTCAATCAAACGTTTAATCGCCCCACCTTTTCCAGCCGCATCACGCCCTTCTATAAGTATAAGAACCTTTAAACCCTTGGCTTTAACATGATTTTGAAATTTCAAAAGCTCAATTTGCAAATTCTTTAAATCTTTTTCATATTCTATTGTACTTTTCTTTCTTTTAACAGAAACATAAATTTCATTCTTTTTAACAACCGCTTGCGTTTTTGGAGAATTATTTTCTTGCATTTTCAAACCTTTATAAAGTATTTAAAGCAAATTTACCATAATAAATTATAATTGAAGTTAAAAATAAAGGAAAAAATAAGCTTTTAGGAAATTTATGCGTATTTTTGGTATTATTTTATTAAGTTTTTGTTTATGTTTTGCTTCTATATTGTCTTTAAATGAAGCTTTTAATGTAAAATCAAACTCTTATAATAACTCTATCTCAATTGATATTGAACTTGGAAAAGATATTTATCTTTATTCTAATAAACTTAAATTATATATAAACGAAAAAGATATAAGTTCTTTGATTAATCTACCTCAAAGTTCTACAAGAGGTAATGAAAATGTTTATTATCAAAAATTAAATTTAGCTTTGCCAAATTTATTACTAGAGCACTTTGCAAAAAATACCACAAATTTAATCAAACTCGAATTTCAAGGTTGTTCTGAACAAGGCTTGTGTTATAATCCTCAAACTTGGTACTTTGATCTCATTTCTAAAAAAGATGCTTTTGAAATTTCAAAACCTTACAAAGCTCAAAAAACAGATAAAAAAACTAAAATTGAATCTGAAGAAAGCTCTATAGCAAATTTTTTAGCAACAGATAACTTTTTTTGGATTTTGCTAAGTTTTTTTGGCTATGGACTTTTACTCTCCTTAACACCTTGTATTTTACCTATGATTCCGATTTTATCTTCTCTTATCGTAGCAAAAAGTAATGCTAAATTTTCAAAAAAATATAGTTTTTTTCTCTCTTTTATCTATGTTTTTTTCATGTCTTTAGCCTATGCTATTGCTGGAGTTATAGCAAGTTTTCTAGGAGCAAGTATTCAAGGAATTTTACAAAAACCTATTATTTTAATTCTTTTTGCTCTAATTTTCATAGCTTTTGCTTTTGCTATGTTTGGAGCTTTTCGTTTTGAATTGCCATTAAGATTTCAAACCTTTATACATAAAAAAAGCGAAAAAGGGAAGGGAGTTGTAGGTATAGCCATCATGGGATTTTTATCTGCTTTAATAGTAGGTCCTTGCGTAGCAGCTCCTTTAGCAGGTGCTTTAATTTATATAGCCAATACAGGCAATGCTTTATTAGGTGGTAGTGCACTTTTTATCATGAGTTTTGGCATGGGTATACCTTTGCTTTTCATAGGCTTAGGATTAGGTTTTATTAAACCTGGTTTTTGGATGGAAAAAGTAAAAATTTTCTTTGGTTTTGTTATGTTGGCTATGGCTATTTGGATACTTTCTAGAATTATTGAAGAAAATTACATTTTAATTGCCTATGGAATTTTAGGTGTATTTTTTAGTGTTTTTATGGGAATTTTTGAAAAAAGTTTTACAATAATTTCTAAAATTAAAAAAAGTATTTTAATTCTTATTTTAGCTTATTCTCTAAGTATTTTCCTAGGAGGACTTTTTGGGGCTAAAAATTTCTTAAATCCTTTAAATTTCAATACTATATCTGCCTCAAAACATGCTTTAAGCTATGATTATATCAACAATTTTGAACAATTAAAGCAAGAAATACAAACAAATACAAAGCCCATAATGCTTGATTTTACTGCATCTTGGTGTGAAAATTGCAAACTTTTAGATGAATTAACCTTTAGCGATGAAAGAATCATACAAAAAATGCAAAATTACAAACTTATCAAAGTTGATGTAAGCGAAAATAATAATGAACAAATTAAAACCATGAAAGAATTTAATGTTTTTGGTCCACCTGTTTTAATTTTCTTTGAAAATGGAAAAGAAAAATTAAAAATCACGGGTTTTATCAGTGCTGATGATTTATTAAAAAAACTAGAACCATGAAAATTCAAAGTTTGCAAATAGGGAAAATTAAAAACTATAAAAATTTCCAAAGCGCATTTATTAAAGATACTTACCTAGAAGAAACACAAATTGATTTTCTAGGTATTTTAGATGATCAAATAGCTGATAAAATTCATCATGGAGGCTACCATAAGGCTATTTTTGCCAACTCTTGTCAAAACTATCCTATATGGGAAAGATTTCTTAATAAAAAGCTAAATTTTGGCTCAATGGGTGAAAATTTGAGCATCGATGGGCTTTGTGAACAAAATGTTTGCATAGGTGATATACATCAAATTTCAAATGCAATACTGCAAGTAAGCGAACCTAGAAAACCTTGTGTAAAAATTTCTAAAATTCACAATAATTCAAATTTTACACATGAAATTTTTAAAACGGGCTTGAGTGGATGGTATTATAAAGTTTTACAAGTTGGACAAATACGAAAGTATGAAAATATTAAAATTTTAGAAAAAAATTCTACTTCACTTAGTGTATTTGAACTCAATCAACTTTTTTACTCCCCACATCAAGCTCTTAGACAAAATCCGATTTTATTAGATAAATTAGAAAAATTAAACTCTCTCATATCTCAAAATTGGCACGAAACGATACACAAACGCTTAAAAAATACTTACGATATAAGCTATATGGATAGCTTATAAGTTTTTAAAGTTATTTTTAGGTAAAATAATTCTTTTTCGAAAGGATAATCATGCAAAGACAAACATGGAGTAGTACACTAACTTATATTCTAACAGTTGCTGGAGCAACCATAGGATTTGGAGCAACTTGGCGTTTTCCCTATCTTGTAGGAGAAAATGGTGGCGGTGCTTATGTATTAGTTTTTTGTATAGCTATGATTATCATAGGCATTCCTGTTATTTTAGTTGAAAATGTCATAGGCAGAAAAGCGATGACAAATAGCGTAGATGCTTTCAAACAAAAATGGCAAAGTATTGGATATATGGGACTTTTAGGAAGCTTTGGCATAATGGCTTACTACATGGTACTTGGAGGATGGGTTTTAGTTTATATTTGGGAATTAACCCTAGGGAATTTTAGTCTTGCCAATGTAGTAAGCAAAGAATTTACTCATCAGTTTTTTAACGACAAAATAGCCTTCAATCCTTTAGGAGTTGGTATTTTTACCACTGTTTTTGTAATTATTAATTATATTATTTTAAAAAGAGGCATTATAGATGGTATAGAAAAATCCGTAAAATTTTTAATGCCTTTGTTATTTATCTGTCTTATTATTGTTGTAGGACGCAATTTAACCCTTGATGGAGCTATGGCTGGAGTTAAATTTTATCTTGAACCTGATTTTAGTAAAATTTTATCACCAAAACTTTTAATCGATGTTTTAGGACAAGTCTTTTTTGCTTTATCCCTAGGTTTTGGAGTAATGATAACACTTTCATCTCATCTTAATAAAAATGAAAATATGGCAAAAACCGCTATTTATACAGGGGTTTTAAATACCATCATAGCTGTTTTGGCTGGTTTTATGATTTTTCCAGCACTTTTCTCAGCGGGACTTGCTCCAGATAGCGGGCCTTCTTTGGTTTTTGAAACTTTACCTATAGCATTTTCTCATATCCATTTTGGCACCATTGTGTGTATTTTATTTTTTGTCTTACTCTTGATTGCAGCTTTAACCACAAGCTTGCCAATTTATCAAGTTATTATTAGCGTATTAGAAGAAAAATTTAAATATTCTAAAAATCTTTCTATTAACCTAACTCTAGGGTTTATCTTCATACTTGGCAATCTTCCTTGTATTCTAACTTATGGGCCTTGGCGTGATATTGTTATCATCAAAGGAAAAAACATTTTTGATAGTTTTGATTTCATTAGTGGAAATATTTTGTTTGTTTTAACTGCATTTTTTTGCTGTATTTATGTAGGTTGGATTTTAGGCAAACAAGAAAGTCTAAAAGAACTTAGCAATAACAATACACTTAAAAGTTCATGGTTTGGAATTTGGTTTTATTATGTAAAATATATAGTACCTTTGATTATTTTAATCATTTTTATCTATGGAATTTTAAACTAATTTTTTAAATTTATATCTCTCTAACATAGTGGAATTTCCTAAAATTCCACCTTGATGTATATAAAGCAATGGTTTTTTCCACTCTTGTTTTAATGCTATACTTAATCCTAAAATATCATACAACAAGTCAAATTCTATATTGCACTTTAACTTTAAATCCATATAAAGCTCATAAAATTCTTTATACGGCTTAGCAAAGTGATATTTTTTATCACTTGTTAAAAATTCTAAATTTGAAAAATCATAGCTTGGATCTAATGTTAAAATTTGTTTTTTAAGATATTTAATATCACCTACACAAGCGCAAGTAAATACTTTAAATTTAGAATACTTTGCCAAAAAAGCTGCCGAAGTGCCTGTACCCGAAGGTAAAAAAATATCAAAATCAAGCTTTAAACTTTGACTTTGCATTTGAATTTCTTGAGCAAGTTCCATATAGCCATATTGAGCTTCTAAATTAGCTATGCCTTGTTCTATAAAAATATCATCTTTTTTACACAAAGACAAAGCAAATTGCTTTAAGGATAAAGAATGGATATTTTCTACAAAATCAACACCATTTTCTAAAGCTAAAGCATAGTTTCCACAAGGATTATTCTTAAGAAAAGTAGAAATTTTTTCACAAGCAAAAACAAGCTTATATGATCTTTGTTTAGCAAAAATACTTAATGCCGCCAAAGCATTACTTTGGCTTCCTCCATAACTTACAAAAGATTGATTTTTAGGATATCTTTGATGGATATAAAAAGCAAGTTTCCTAGCTTTATTTCCATTAATTTCCCCTAATAAATCATCTCTTTTAATATAAAATTCAAATCCGTTGAAATTGATTTTTTGTATAGGACTAATTGTTTTAATGAAATTCAAAGAATTTTTCTACATCCTTTAAAGCATTATCATTTTTAATGCTAAATTTTATTTCTATGCGACGACTCTTGTCCTTATCTTCAACTCCGTTGACAAACACAGGATCTGAAAAAGAACGTCCACTTGCCATTAAAAGCTTTTGAAGCTTATCACTCTTATAAAAAGTATAGATAAAATTCATCACCTCATAAGCTCTTTTTTGCGACAAATCTAAATTATAAATATAAGATCCATCACTATCAGTATGTCCTTCAATAATGATATTTTCAATGTTGGAAAAAATTTTTGGATCTTCAAGAATAGCATCAAAATATTCGCTTAAGATTTTTCTCAAACTTGCCTTTGCCTCATTTTTTAACACATAAGAATCTTTATCAAAAAGTACTTCAGCAGGCAAAGAAATAGATCCTGTCTTTTCATCTATAGTGATATTATTATCAAGTTTGCTTTGCAATTCCTTGCTTAAATTTTCACGAATAAAACCAAGATTTTGCACCTTTTCTTTAGCTTTTTGAAAATCTTCTTGTAAATTTTTAAGCTCTTCATCTTTTTTCTCTAGTTGACCTAGTAAAATCAAAATTTGCTTATCTTTATTATCTAAAGTTGAGTTTAAATCTTTGCTTAACTGCTTGTAATTTGTAATATTAGCCTCTAATTCTGCTTTTTGAGAATTAGCAAGATTTAAAGCACTAGAAGCATTGTTTAAATCAGAACTTAGTTTAAACACTATGGCTTCTTTATTTCTAAGCTCTTCTTTGCTCTCCTCTAAGCGTGCCTCTTGTTTATTGAGATTGTCTTTGATTTCTTTTAAATCACTTTGAGTTAAAACATATTTTACAACAATAGCACCTATTAGCAAAATAAAAACAAACAGCAATCCTGCCATTAAATCAGCATAAGCTATCCAAAAATTGCTATCTTCTTTTGACTCATTTTTCATTTATTTTCTTTATCTTCGTTTTTTAGCTCATCATTGCTTTCTTGCTTAGATATTTCTGCTTGAATTTCATCTTGATTTTCTTCAGTCTTAGACTCTGAAAAATCTTCTATTTGTTTGGTTTCATTTCCTTTATTCTGATTTTCATCCCCAGAAAGCTTGCTCATCATTTGACTTGTTTCTTCATCAAGTGCTTTCATTTCTTTTTTAAGCTCATCCATCATTTTGATTTTAGCATCAATACTTTTTTCTTCTTCATATACTTCTTTAAATTTATGCATACCTTCAAACAAGCTTGCTTTAAATCCCTCAAAAACCTTTTCTTGACTTTCCAACATTGCTTTTTCATAAAGTTCAAAATTTTTACCAAAACGCTCTACTTTTTCATCGAATGCACTTAGCGTCTTATCAAGATGATGAATTTTATCACTACTGATATCGAGCAAGCGATTATATTGTTCTGACATTCTTGTATTGATTTCTTTTAAATTTTGATTGAGCAAACCTATACCATTTAACATTTCACTATAAAGCTTTCCAAGATCGCGTTGATCTCTTTGTGCTTTACTAAGCTCACCCATGGTTTGTTTGATGTGTTCACCACTTAATCTAATAGCCTTTTCTTCTATATTTAGCATATCTTGGAAAATACCAAATTTTCTATCAATAGCATGATCAAGCTCTGCAAAAAAATCATCATTACTAACTTGTTTAAAAATTGCTCCAATTTTTTCAAAATGTTGCAAACTCTCAGTTAAATATCTTTGATCAAGCTCTTCTTTTGTCCAAAAAAATCCACTTGTAGCGTTTTTTTGACGATTTAGCAAACGATCTATTTTGCTTTTACCATATTTTTCAAAAAACATCCACCATAATGCAAGAAAAATTCCATAAATTGAAACATAAAAAGCAGTTCCCACTCCACTTAACAAATCTGCAATTTCTTGTTCTAAAGCGGCTGTATCACTAGAACTAAAATTTGGCATTGAAAAAGCTATACTGATAAAAGTTCCTAAAATTCCCATCATTGGAAAAATTGCCGAACCTATACTAGCAAAATTCTCATTTCTTGCACCCTTAATATATGTATAAGCAAAGTCATCAAAATTGGCATTTGATTTCGTGTCTTTCCCTATGGCAAGAAAATGCCTCATAATATGTCTTTTTAAAGCCTGTTTAAATTCATCTTTTTGTTGTTCAAAAATACTATACGCATACTCAGCACTATGTCTAGCAAAAATCAATGCTGTAAAAAAAATCACACCTGTCATAATAACCGTATGTAATTCGACCTTAAAGTCAATTACATTAAAATAACCCAATAAAATCAAAATATAAAGAAAAGCTGGAATAAAAATAATTTTAAAATAAACCAAAGAACCTCTTGCATCTTTGCCTTCAGGCAAAACAAGTTCTGAAATTTCATCTGATTTAATATCCATGAAACCAATACCTCATTAAAAATTTTATTTTAAAGATTGCTACTTAATTTGATAAAAATTTTTAAAACAAAATAAAACTAAGCCTTTAAAATGCTTAGTTTTTGTTTATACAGTTTAAATCTTCAAAAGCGATTTCAAGACGTTTTATCATGCTTTCTTCACCGCTTCTTAACCAAACACGCGGATCATAGTATTTTTTATTTGGCTTGTCATCACCTTCTGGATTTCCAATTTGTCCTTGCAAATAAGCCCTATTTTTAAGTTCATATTCACGCACCCCATCCCAAAAAGCCCATTGAGTATCTGTGTCAATATTCATCTTAATTACGCCATAGCTTACTGCATTTTTAATATCTTTTAGCTCACTACCGCTACCGCCATGAAATACAAAATTTATAGGCTTATCGCTATTTAAAGCAAATTTATCTTTTACAAATTTTTGCGAATTTTTTAAAATTTCAGGTTGTAAGCTAACATTTCCTGGCTTGTAAACTCCATGTACATTTCCAAAGCTTGCTGCGATTGAAAATTTATCACTAATTTTTCCAAGTCTTTCATATGCAAGAGCTACATCTTCTGGTTGGGTATAAAGCTTGGAATTATCAATACCTGTATTATCCACTCCATCTTCTTCGCCACCTGTACAACCTAGTTCTATTTCAAGCGCAACACCTAAAGCATCAAGTTTTTGAAGATAAACTTCACAAGTGCTAAGATTTTCTTCTAAACTTTCTTCGCTAAGATCAAGCATATGAGAACTAAATAAAGCTTGTCCATGGGTTTTTTTATATTGTGCATTTGCCTCAATAAGCCCATCAATCCAAGGCAAAAGTTTTCTTGCAGCATGATCAGTGTGTAAAATCACAGGTACACCATAAGCTTTAGCAAGTAAATGCACATGTTTAGCCCCACTAATTGCACCTAAAACTTCTCCATTAGGACAATTTTTCCCTGCATAAAATTTTGCCCCACCATTTGAAAACTGAATAATAACTGGAGAATTAACTTTTTTTGCAGCCTCTAAAACCGCATTAATAGAATCAGTTCCTACAACATTAACAGCAGGGATAGCAAAACCCTCTGCTTTAGCATAGTCATAAACTTTATTAAGCTCATCTCCGCTAATCACCCCTGCTTTTACAATGTCTAAAACACCCATTATTTATATTCCACTTTAGCACTATTTAAAAGATCTTGGCCTTTTTGATTGATAACTTTTTTAAATTCTTCAAATTTAAGTCCGTTTTCAATACCTTGTTTTACTTCATCAAATTTGATTTGACCTTTAGCCTGCGAATTTTCTTTTAAGATTACATGATAACCAAAATTCGTTTTTACTGGAGTTGTAGTAATAGTACCATTTTTAAGTGCGAAAGCAGCATCTGTAAAAGGCTTTACCATAGTTGATTGATCAAACCAACCAAGCTCACCACCTTGGTTTTTTGAACCTGGATCAATTGATTTCTCTTTAGCAAGCTCGCTAAATTTAGCATCTAGTTCTTTACCTTTTAAACCTTTAAGTTCGTTAATAATATCCTTAGCTTCTTTTTCTGTCGCTACTAAGATATGTTTTGCTTGCACTCTTGCAGGTTTTACATATTTGTCTTTATTTTGATCATAAAAAGCTTTAACTTTAGCCGCATCAATTTTAATAGTATTTAAAATTTTCTCTTGATAAACATTAACAAGTATTGCATCTTTTGCACGATCAAGTTCTTTTGTGTATAAAGGATCTTTTTCTAAATTTTGTTTTTTAGCATCTTGCAAAATTAAATCTTGCATAATATATTGCTGAATAAGAGCTTTTTTTTGATTATCTGGCAAAGTTTTAAAATCCTGTCCTCTAAGCATAGGGGCAAAAAATTCACTTACTTCTGCATCACTAATGCTCTTGCCATTAACAGTGGCTACTGTAGCTGCATTTACATTTAAAGCTACACCTGCAATCAAAGCTGCTGCGACTAAAGAAAATTTTTTCATTAGGTTTCCTTTTTAATAAAATGTATATAAAATCAATTATATCTAAACTTGGTTTAAAGCTAATTAACTAAAATTAAAAAATGAAAAGAAATTTAGAAATCAAAGAACTTTTTTTAAAACATTTTGACAAGCCTGTAACAGAGCTTAAATTTTCAAATTTATATGAGCTTTTAGTCTGCGTAATGCTTTCAGCCCAATGCACTGATAAAAGAGTCAATCTCATCACTCCTGATCTTTTTAAAGCTTATCCTGATATCAAATCCCTTGCAAATGCAAATTTATCAAGTCTTAAAACCTATATACAAACTTGTTCATTTTTTAATAATAAAGCACAAAATCTTATAAAAATGGCAAAAGCAGTTTGTGAAAATTTTGGCGGAGAAATTCCCCTTGATGAACAAAATTTAAAATCCTTAGCAGGCGTAGGACAAAAAACCGCTCATGTAGTTTTAATAGAATGGTGCGGAGCAAATTTCATGGCTGTAGATACTCATGTTTTTAGAGTTTCTCACCGCTTAGGACTTAGCAAGGCAAAAACTCCAGAAGCTACAGAAGAAGATTTAACAGGCATATTTAAAGACAATCTTAACTATCTTCATCAAGCCATGGTTCTTTTTGGACGCTACACCTGTAAAGCTAAAAAACCTTTATGTAAAGAATGTTTTTTAAATCATCTTTGCAAAAGTAAAGATAAGGAACTTAAATGAAAATTTTCATCTTTTTACTCGCTATATCTCTTAATATTTTTGCCTTAGAACCTTACAAACCTAGTGCTGATTTTTCTTCTTATTTTAACAATATAAATTGCTCGCAAATCTTAGATAAGTTTTTTTATCTAAATTGCTATGATTATAAACTCAAAGGCACAAAAGCCGTTGCTTATAAAGTAGAAGCTTCAAATTTAAAAGATAAACAAATCAAAAAACGCCCTCGCTTTGAAGATGATACAAATATTCCTAAAAAATACCGCACTACTTGGAGTGATTATAAAAACAGTAGTTACACACGAGGACACACTGCGCCTAATGCTTCTTTTAGCTTTAGTAAAGCTGCTCAAAATTCAGTATTTTTAATGAGCAATATTACCCCACAAATTGCACAAATAAATAATAAAATTTGGAATGAAATCGAGCAAAGAGAAAGAAATTTGGCTTTCAAATTTCAAAGTATCGAGGTTTTAAATTTGGTACTTTACGATAAAGAACCACAATACATTAAAAACCGTATTGCTATACCAAGTTTTTATGTAAAAATTATTAAAACTCCGAAATTTAAAGAATGCTATCAAGTACCAAACCATGAAGTAAATAATGAAAATATTAAACAGTATCAAATAAATTGTGATAAATTTTAAGGTATAAATTATGGAGATAAATGCTCTTACAATAACCACTCTTTACATTATAGGTATTTCCGCAGAAGGAATGACAGGAGCTTTAGCTGCAGGACGCCATAAAATGGATCTTTTTGGAGTTATTTTTATTGCTCTCGTAACAGCAATTGGAGGCGGAAGCATACGAGATGTGCTTTTAGGACATTATCCTTTAACTTGGGTTAAACATCCTGAATATATTATTTTAATCTGTTTTTGCGCCCTTGTAGCCACAAAAATTCCGCGCGTAGTAACCAAGCTTGAAACTTTATTTCTAACTCTTGATGCTATAGGACTTGTTGTTTTTAGCATACTTGGAGCTCAAATAGCCATAGATCAAAACCATGGCTTTATCATAGCCGTTGCTGCTGCTGTAATTACCGGTGTTTTTGGTGGAATTTTAAGAGATATTTTATGTATGAGAATCCCCTTGGTGTTTCAAAAAGAAATTTATGCAGGAATTGCCATAATTGCAGGAGCAATCTATTATTCTCTAATAATTTGGCTTGAGCTTAATGCCTTAGTTTGCACACTTTTAACTCTTTTTATAGGAGTTTTTGCAAGGCTTTTAGCTATCAAATATCAATGGTCTTTGCCTATTTTTTCTTACAATGAAGAAAAATAATTTATCGTTGCTTTATACAAGTTTGCTAAGATATTAAAAATTTTAGGAGATTGATAAATGCGAAGACTAAGTATTTTACTTACGATTTTAATAGTTATTAATATAACAGCTTGCGATAGCAAAACAGAAAATTACTACAAAAATCATCCTAGCGAAGCAAAAGAAAAAGCGAAAGAATGCAAAGAAAGCGGAACTCTTAGCGAAGATTGTATTAATGCATTAAAAGTTGGTGTTAAACCAACAAATGAAGAGAGTAAATACAGTCCAAATACACCAAAAAAATCTGATAATCAGATATTAGAAACTTTAAAACAAAATGATTTAAAAAAAGAAAAAACCACAAAAGATATTAACCAAAGTTCAGAAAATAATGAAAGTATTATAATACCACCTATAACAGAAACACCTTCTGAAATTTATCCTTCCAAAACAACAGAAAACAATCAAAGTTCTATCTTTAGCGATGATGTTAATATAACACAGGAAAAATTACCATGAAAATAACTCTTTTTTTAAGCCTTATTGGTATATTTTTTGCAGCATGCGAACAAACCAAAAGTGTAGAATATTATCAAAATCACCCTGAAGAAGCGAAAAAAAGAAGTTTAGAATGCAGACACAAAGCTATCATCAGTCAAGATTGTGTTAATGCGTATAAGGTAGGTTTTCCAAAAGATGAATGGGAAGATGAAAATATTTCTAATCCTTAAAAGCTATAAAAGTTTCAAAATTTGCCCATTTAAAAATACTTTCTATTTTCTTAAAACCTGCCTTTTCTAGCATGTTTAAATTTTCTTTTTGACTATAAGGAATTAAAACATTTTCTAAAGCTTCTCTTTTAGCTGCAATTTCAAATTTAGAATAGCCTTGTTTTTCTTTATAATCGGCATAAAGTTCTATGATATTTTTAGACAAAAAAGCATCTTCATAAAGGATTTTTTCACTCATAATCAAAATGCCTTTAGAGTTTAAATTTTTATAAATTTTATCAAGCAATTCTTGTCTTTTAGGAGGGCGAATAAACTGCATGGTATAATTTGCCACAAAAACATCACAAACAAAAAAATCAAATTCGCATAAATTAGCTTCAAAAAAACTTATATCAAGCCCATAAGCTTTAGCTTTTGACTTTGCAACTTCGAGCATAGAAGCGGAATTATCCACGCCAAAAAGTTTAAAATCCTTTCTTAGATTTGCCAAAAAAATCAAAAAATTAGCACTTGAGCAGCCCAAATCACAAACACTTGCATTTGTAGATAAAATTTTAGCCAATAAATTGCCACAAAGTTCTAAATTTTCTCTATAAAATGGCACAGAACGATTGATCATATCATCAAAAACACTAGCCACGCTTTTATCAAATTCAAATTGTTTTTTAGGGCTTTGTTTAAAAAGTTCATCTTTCATCATTTTTCCTTAATAATTCTCTAGCTTGCTCTATGTCTTTAGCAATTTGATTTTTAAGCTTTTTTAGATCTTGAAATTTTTGATTCTCTCTTAGAAAAGATATAAACTCGAGTTCGAAAAACTCCCCTTGTGTGAATTTTTCACCCAATTCTTCTAAAATATGACTTTCTATGGCAAAATTTTCATCGCTTGACCTTATACCTAAAAAACTCACACTTTTATAAATTTTTCTTTGACTTTTTAACAAAGTAGCATAAACACCATTTTGAGGCAAAAAATAACCTTCACAATCTAAATTTATAGTCGCAAAAAGTTCTTTAGAGCCCAAACCTTGTCCTTTAATCATCTTCCCTTTGATACTATAATCTCTTCCTAAAAATTCTTTTGCTTTTTGCAAATTTGCTTTTGATAAAAAATCCTTAATTAAACTTGCATGAACACCTACTCCGCCTATGCTAAATTCATCAACTATTATAGTTTTTATCCCACTTAAAGACTCAATATCTTTAGCATCATAAGCCCTATTTTTCCCAAAAGAAAAATCATATCCCACCACTATAAATTTTAAATTGACAAATTCTTTTTTCAAAAAGCTTAAAAAATCTTTACCATCTAAAGATTTTATATTTTCAAAATCCACTTCTATAACTTTTTTTCCTGAAATTTCTTCTTTTTGACGATTTGAACAAAGAAATTGACCCTTAAATTTATTAATAACTAATAAAGCCCCATTCTCATCTAAACATTTTACAAGTTTTAGATGTCCTAAATGCATACCATCAAAACAACCTATGGCTAAAGAGGTAATATTAATTTTTGATATAGTAGTAAAAATATTCAACATTACCTTCCTTTCCTTTAATGCTTGATTTTTGCGTATTTTTTAAAAGCCAACCCAATTTAGCACATGCTTTTTCAAAATCCATTCTTGCCTTTAAGATTGCCTTATCATCTTTTAAAACACCCTTTTTATCTCTTTTGATATTTTTCCCTACTTCAAACTGAGGCTTAAAAAGTAAGATAATTTCCTTTAAAGCTAAATTATCGATATAATAAAGTAAATTAATAAGAGAAATAAAACTCACATCACAAGTAATAAGTTCAAATTTTTCTTCACTTTTAAAGGTTCTAAGATCTGTATTTTCATGCAAGATAATTTTTTCATTTGTTCTTAAACTTAGATGGAGTTGATTGTTACCTACATCAAGAGCAGTGATTTTTAAAGCCTGATTTTCAAGTAAAATTTGCACAAAACCACCCGTACTAGATCCTATATCAAGACAATTTTTATGTTTTATTTCAATACCATTTTCTTCTAAAAAATTTTTTAATTTTAAAGCCGCCCTTGAAACATAAATTTCACTTAAAAGATCCAATTTTAACCCATCAGTTAAAAGTATATCTTCAGGATTTAAATCTTGCGTTTTTTTTAAATTTTCTAAAAAATTTTTCACATCAAAAGAAGCTTTAAAACTTTTACCATTAAGCAAAACCTCTTCATTTTCTATAAGCTCTAAAGCTTTATTTCTACTGATATTTAAACGCTTTGAAACAAAAAAATCAAATCTCATTTTAAACTCTCATTTATTCTTTTTTCCAAGTCTTCTTTTTCTTTAGAAAACCACCAAATGCCTATTTCAAAAGCATTTTTTTTAAAAATTTCTCTAAGATCTTTAAGATCTTTTTCAAAAAGATCTTTTTCTTTTTGAATTAAACTTAAATTATGATCTTTTAAAAAATCAAAATTATTCATCCATAAAAGTATTTGTTCTTGTTCGGATTTTAAGGCATTATTTCTTTGCTCTTTTAAAAAATAACTTGCTAAAACCATGATAAAACACAAAAATAAAACAATTATTTTTATCTTTATTTTCAAAACAAAATTAAAAACAAAAGCCAAAAGAGAACAAAACATAAAAAAATTAAAAAAATCAAAAATAAAATTTAAAGCCCTAAATCCCAAATATCCAAAATAAGAAAAAATAAAAAATTTTAAATTTGAAATAAAATGTAAAAATTCAGACAAAAAATCAAAATAAACAAAAGAAGCACTCTTATAGGCAATGATTTTCCTAGAAAAAAGTTCCAAATTTAAAATTTCATTGTAAGTAAAAAAAAGCCCATAAAATGCATAAAATAAAGCAGTAAAAAAACTAGCGATAACAACTATTCTAAAGTCATTATAAGCATTATCTACAAATTGCAAATGTAATTCTTTTTTTAAAAATATCATCAATAAAGGCAAAATTATAAATATAAAAACAAAATCAATTTTTTCAAGATTTAAAAAATTTAAAAATAAAGAAATAAGTCCAAAAATCGCCAAGAAAAAACTAAAAATATAAAGATAAAAATCCCCTATACTAATACGATAAAACAAACTTCCCTTAATCAAAGTAGCTTCTTTTATAATATTTTTTCTAAGCTTTAAAAATAAAAAGAATTCCCAAAAAAGTGTTAAAAAAATAGGAATTAAAAAAAATAAAGAAAAAACAGTCCTTTGCCAAGTTAGCAAAAAGCCAAAAAGGCTTAAAAGCGTTAAAATATAAGAACTATTCTTTAACAAGCTCATTAAAAGCACTTTCATCTATACATTTTACTTCAAGCTCTTTAGCCTTAATCAGCTTAGAACCTGCCTCTTCTCCAAAAAGCACATAGTCAGTCTTTTTAGAAACCGAACTACTTACCTTACCTCCAAGCTTTTCTATTAAAGCCTTAAACTCATCTCTTGGGCGTGAAAGAGTGCCTGTAATCACAAAAGTTTTACCAAAAATCACGCCATCGCTTTTGATTTCAAGTTTTTCTATTTTCAAATTTAAAAGCTTGTAAAACTCATCAATTCTTACATGATTAACACGCGTAAATTCGCAAAGACTTAAAGCCATTTGCTCTCCAAAACCTTCTAAATTGGCATAAGCTTCAAAGCTTTGCTTGTGCCACTCTTTACCAAAACTTAAGCTTAATTTTTTAGCCGCAACCTCGCCAATATGCTCTATTCCTAAAGCTGTGATAAAACGAAAAAGCTCACACTCTCTTGCTTGTTCTATAGCATTTAAAAGATTGTTAATTTTCTTTTCCTTAAAGCCTTCCAAACCTTCAAAATCACTAAATTTTAAATGAAAAATGCTCTCAAGAGTAGTGATTTTTTTGTGTTTGTATAAAAGCTCTACTATATTTTCTCCAAGCCCGTCGATATTAAGACATTTTTTAGAAACAAAATGAATGATAGAATTTACAAGTCTATCTTCACAGTCTATATTTTGACATTTTATTAAAGTTCCTTCATCCAAAAGCTCACTTTGGCAAATAGGACAAAGCTTAGGGCGTGAAATTTCCATCTCTAAACCTTCTCTACGATCTTTAAAAACCTTAGTGATTTTAGGGATAACATCGCCACTTCTTATCACGCTTACAAAATCATTGATTTTAACATCAAGTCTTGCAATCTCATCAAAATTATGGAGTGTGGCTGATTTTACTACAACCCCATCTAAATTTACAGGTTCTAAAACCGCCACAGGAGTGATCACTCCACTTCTTCCCACTTGTAAATTTACACCTATTAAACGCGTGGTTTTTTCAAGTGCAGGAAATTTAAAAGCTGCCATAAATTTTGGAAATTTTACCGTATAACCTAATTCTTCACAAAGTGCAAGATCATCAATTCTTACCACCATTCCATCCATCATCATAGGCTTTTTTTCTCTTAGAGCTAAAAGCTCATCATAAGCTTTTAAAACCTCATCTAAATTAGCACAAAGCTTAATAAAATCATCTTTTAAAAAACCAAGCTCTCTGATAAATTGCATCACCTCGCTATGCTTGGTGAAATTTAAGGTATTTTCCCCTACTCCCCAAGGATAAAATTTCAAATTTCTTTCTTTAGTGATGCTTGTATCAAGCTGCCTTAAACTCCCGCTTGCAGCATTGCGTGGATTGGCAAATAAACTTTGATTTAAAAGGGCTCTTTTTTCGTTGATTTTCTCAAAATCATCTTTTAAAATCACCACTTCTCCACGAATTTCTATCCTTTCTTTATAGGCTATATTTTTAGGTATATTTTCTATCTCAAAAACATTAAGCGTTATATCCTCACCCACTTCGCCATCGCCCCTAGTGGCACCGCTTACTAATTTACCATTTTCATAAAGCAAATTTAAACTCGCTCCATCAAATTTAGGCTCTATAAAAAAGTTTTTTTCACATTTTGCGCGTTTTGCCCAAGCCCTAAGCTCACTCTCATCAAACACATCTTCCATCGACCACATACGCTTTAAATGAGCTATTTTTTTAAACTCGCTTTGTATAGTAGGGGCTATTTTTTGCGTTGGAGAGTCTTTTGAAATTTCATCTTTATTTTGTTCTTCAAAAACTCTTAATTCTCTGATTAAAACATCGTATTCTTCATCGCTAGCCAAGGGTTCATCTTTTTCATAATATGCCCTCATCCACAAATTGGCTAAAGCAACTTTTTCTAAATACTCTTCTTTTTTCATCTAAACTCCTATATTATCCATTGCCTGCGCTAAAGCAAAAAGTTGTTTATGTTCATATAAATCATGCACTCTTATAATACTAGCACCATTTTCAAAAGCCTTTAAATGCAAATACAAAGTTCCCGCTAAACGATCTTTAATCTCACTTTGAAAATACGCATTAATCACACTTTTACGACTCGCACCTATAAGTAAAGGTTTATTAAATTGCAAAAAATGTTCTAAGTGTTTGATTAAAATCATATTATGCCCCGCACTCTTTCCAAAGCCAATACCCACATCTAAAATACTTTCTTTTACTCCAAAACTTTCCAAAAGCTCAAGTTTTTCTTTAAAAAACAAAGTCATCTCATCAAGCAAATCTTCATAAAAAGGATTATCTTGCATGTTATTTGGATTGTTTTGCATGTGCATTAAGCAATATTTTGCCCCATATTTACTTGCAAGTTTGGCTAGATTAAGATTTCTTAAACTTGTAATATCATTAATGAGTTTAAAACCCTTATTTAAAGCATATTCTAGACAATATTCATCAAAACTATCTAAACTAAAAATTGCTTGTTCGTAATAATTTTTCTCATAAATTAAGTCAAGTACTTTTTTCAGTCTTTTAAATTCCTCTTCCTTACCACAATACTCACTCCCAGGTCTTGAACTAACCGCACCTATATCGATATATTCAGGCTTTAAAGCAAGAAAGTCATTAAGCCTTTTTTCAAAGTCTTCTTCACTCACACGACTTTTTGCATTAAAACTGTCTTCATTGACATTAATCACTGCCATAAGCTCAGCTTTTTTTGGTTTTAAAAAATCTTTTTGCAAAAAAAGAGCCAAATTTTTAAGTCCAAAATCTTGAAGTTTTTCTTTAGCAATAAGCTTTTGAATTTGCTCTTTACTTGCCATTAAAAGTGCATTTGAATGAGTGATTTTTGCAGTAATTACTTCTTTATGAGTAATAAGTTCAGCTCCTACTCTTAAAGCATCTTGTTTTAAAATATTTGCCGCAGGAGTAGAAATATCTTTGATAAAAATAAAATGAATTTTTGTTTTTTCACTCATAATCTTTTGTCCCATTTTATGAGGGTTTATGAAAGAACAAAGCAAATTAAAATCGGTGTTTGGATTGATTTTAAAAAATTTCATTTTATTTCTTTGTATAGTAATTTAGCAAAAGAGTAGCTAAAAGCACCCCGCTTTTAGAATTTAATTTTGCAAGCTCATAACTTTCATAAAAAAACTCTAATTCTTCAGCGTTAAAATCTTTATATTTCACACATTCTTTAGCAAGCAATGCGATTTGATCCATAAGTTCATTTTTATCCAAATTTTCATTTTTTTGCAAAAAATCAAAAAGCATTCTTAAATCCATTCTTTTAAGATCTAAATCAAGTTTTTTAACTTCCTTTTCAACTTTTCTTTTTTCACAAATAAGACGTGATTTTATAGTAGGTAAAAGTAAATTTTTAGAAGGTATCACAATAAGAAATTTAATATTTTTTGGAGGTTCTTCAAGAAGTTTAAGTAAAAAATTTTGTGCTTCTATCCTATAAGAATCCGCCATTAAAACAATAATTTTTTCTTCGGTTTCTGCGATATAGCTTTCTTTTTCAACTGCTCTTGCATCATCAAGTAAAAATTCATTTTGTGGCATAAAAAATCTTAATTTTTTAATACCAAAATTATTAATCATTTCTTCTTTAATACCTAAAAAATCTTCACTGATAATAATCTTACTAATAAACAAAATATTTATCCTAATTGCACCCTGGAAAATAATATTGCATCCAAACTTACATCAAAAAGTTGATATAAACTAATAAGCTTGATATCCAAGTCTTTATCTTTAGAATTTAAATAAAAACTATCTTGTAACTGCTCATCAAAAAGCCACAATAAACTATCATCTCTTGATTTAGCGATTAAAGATTTATTATCAGAAGCACTTCCTATATAAAAATACACATAACCATTAGGAAAAGAAATGTCAAGCAAGTCATTAAGTAAAGCTATATCTTCTGAACTTTGTACTTTCTTCTTGCATAAAGAATTTAACGACACAAAAGGAAGCATGGGACGAGCGGCTTTTGAATTTATATTTTTTAAAAAATACTCTTCATACCAAGATCTTTGTTCATCGCACATTAAGACAAAAGTGCGTCCCTCTAAAAGATATTTAAGTCTTGCAGCCATCAAAGGAGCCCATTCTAAACGACGCGACTCCAACCATGCCATAAAAGCTCCGCCATTGCGAATATTTTCAAGAGTAAAACTTAAAAAATCACTCATTTATTTATCAAGTCCGTAGCACTCATGTAGTGCTCTAACTGCAAGTTCTCCGTATTTTTCATGAACTATCATTGAAATTTTTATTTCACTAGTAGAAATCATACCGATATTAATCCCCTCATCAGCTAAAGCTTTAAAAGCTTTACTTGCCACTCCTGAATGTGATTTCATGCCTACGCCGACTATAGAAACTTTTACTACAGCACTATCACTTTCTATAGTTGTTTTTGAGCTTAAAATTTTTTGCATAGCATTTTTAGCTAATTCAAGTTCATTTTGAGGAACCGTAAAACCCAAATTTGTAGCGCCATCAACTCCAACATTTTGTATAATCATATCTACATTAATATTTTCATTTGCTAAAACAGAAAAAATTTCAGCTGCGATTCCAGGCTTATCTTCTACATTTCTTAAAGTCACTCTTGCTTGATTTTTATCCAAAGCAATACCACTTACTAAAGCTTGTTCCATTCCATCTTCCTTTGTTATCATTGTTCCTTCGTTATTGTTAAAACTACTTCTAGTTACTAAGTTAACATTTAATTTTTTTGCAAGCTCTACAGAGCGATTTTGCAAAACTTTTGCACCCAAACTTGCAAGTTCAAGCATTTCTTCATAAGAAATTTTATCCAATTTCTTTGCCTTTGGTTCAATTCTTGGATCTGTTGTATAAACCCCATCAACATCGGTATAAATTTCACACAAATCCGCATTTAAGGCACCTGCTACCGCCACAGCACTTAAGTCGCTTCCACCACGCCCTAAGGTAGTTACATTACCTTCCTCATCTACACCTTGAAAACCTGCTATAACGACTATTTTACCATTTTGAAGTTCTGATTTTATCGCTTTTGTATCAATATGATGAATTCTTGCCTTTGTAAAAACACTATCCGTAATAATTCCCGCTTTTCTTCCAGAAAATGATATAGCAGGATAACCCTTTTCATTTAAAGCAATAGAAAGTAAAGCGCTTGTTACACGCTCTCCGCTACTTAAAAGCATATCCATATCTTTACCATTAGGAGTTTTACTAAAATATTCAGCTTGCTCGATAAGAGTATTTGTCACCCCACTCATTGCAGATACTACAACAACAAGTTGATTACCCTGTTGCGCACTTTGGATAACCCTATTGGCTACTGCTTCAATACGCTCAAGTGTTCCAACGCTTGTTCCACCATATTTTTGAACTATAAGCATTTTAGATATAACCTTTCTCTTCAAAATATTTGATCACTTTAACATAAATATTTTTTTTGAAATGATTAATCATTTCAAAAATTTGTTTAACACTCACAAATTGATAATCATCAAATTCAGGATGCTTAGTATTGATATTGATTGTAGCACCGTGTTTTAAACGCACTAAAAAATATTTTTGAATCTGTCCATCATAAGGATACATTTTTTTAACAATTTTACTCGGAAAATCATAACTCAACCATTCTGGATACTCAGCAATGATTTCAACCTCATCAGTGCCTATTTCTTCTTTTAGTTCTCTAAATAAAGCGTTTTTGACACTTTCACCTTTATCAATACCTCCTTGTGGAAATTGCCAAATATTATCCATATCACTTCTTTTAGCTATAAAAATCTTACACTCAAAAGGATAAGAACTTGATAAAACAATAGCTGCAACATTTGGTCTATAATTTTTCTCGTTTTCCACAATATTTTTCCTTAAATCTCAAGAATATAATTTTAACCTAAATCAAATCAAATTTTTATTAAAATACATTAAAAATTTAATAAAATATTTTAGGGTTTTTATGCATTTTTATATCCATATTCCATTTTGTGAAAGCAAATGTAATTATTGCGCTTTTACAAGTTTGAAAAAAAATGATTATGAAAAAGCTTATTTTCAGGCTTTAAAAGAAGATATTGTTTTTCAATTAAAACAATTTAACATTCAATCAAATCAAATTAAAACCTTATTCATAGGCGGAGGAACACCAAGTTGTGTTGATGCGTATAATTATGAAGATATTTTTAAAATTTTATATCCCTTGCTAGATAAAAATGTAGAAATTTCATGCGAAGCTAATCCCAACTCAGCAACATTAAATTGGCTTAAAAATATGAAAAATCTAGGAGTTAATCGCATTTCTTTTGGAGCTCAAAGTTTTCATCCTAAAAAACTTCACTTTCTTGGAAGAATTCACAATCAAGAAATGATTATCAAAGCATTAGAAAATGCAAATAAAGTAGGTTTTAAAAATATCAATTTAGATCTTATTTATGATACAAAATTAGACAATAAAAAAATGCTTGAATTTGAACTCTTACACTTAAAACAAATCAAGGCTTTAATCACACACCTTAGTGCTTATAATTTAACCATAGAATCAAACACAGCCTTTGCCAAAAAAGAACATTTCAAAAAAAATGCTCCTAATTTAATGAAATTTTTCATCAAACAACTTCTAGAGCTTAACTTTTTTCAATATGAAATCAGTAATTTTTCAAAAACCAAAGCCCAAATTTGCAAACATAATCTTGCTTATTGGCAAGGAAAAAACTACCTAGCTTGTGGATTAAGTGCAGTAGGATTTTATGAAAATAAGCGTTTTTATACAGCAAAAAATTTAAAAAATTACATAGAAAATCCTACTTTTAGATCTATAGAGCAACTAAGCTCCAAAGACTTGAATTTAGAACATCTATTTTTAGGACTTAGAAGTATAGTAGGGATTGATGAAACAAAACTCAATCAATGGCAAAAAGACAAAATAAATATATTATTAAAAGAAAAAAAACTTTTTTACAAAAATAAAAGATATTTTAATCCTAATTTTCTCATTAGCGACGAACTTGCTTTATATCTCTCATCTTAAATTTAAGTTTTTTAAGTAAAATATTTATTTAAAATATCAAATCAAAGAGTAACGATTAATGAGTTTTGGTGAAATTATAGTTATTTTAGTTGTAGCGATTTTAGTCTTAGGGCCTGATAAACTTCCAGAAGCTATAGTACAAATAGCAAAAATTCTAAAGGCTGTAAAACGCAACATAGATGATGCAAAATCAAGCATAGAAAAAGAAATACGCATCAATGACTTAAAAGAAGAAGCTAAGAAATACAAAGATGAATTTTCAAGCACTAATGAAAATATACGCAAAAAACTCAGTTTTGAAGAATTTGATGACCTTAAAAGAGATATTTTAGATAAAACAAAGGTAGATTTAACCTTTGATAGCAGAGATGATAACACAAAAAATAACCTTAGCGGACAAAATTTAAATACAGAAGAAAAACCAAATCTTAGCAAATTAGAAACACAAGATAAAACGGAAAAATAAATGTTTGAAGAATTAAGACCTCATTTAATAGAACTTAGAAAACGCCTTTTTATAAGCGTTGCTTGCATTGTAGTTATGTTTATTGTATGTTTTGCTCTACGAAGCTATATCTTAGATATTCTAAAAGCTCCACTTATAGCTGTTTTACCCGAAGTAGCCAAACATGTGAATGTAATTGAAGTACAAGAAGCCTTATTTACCGCAATGAAGGTTAGTTTTTTTGCAGCCTTTATCTTTTCTCTACCTGTAATTTTTTGGCAATTTTGGAAATTTGTAGCTCCAGGACTTTATGATAATGAAAAACGCCTTGTGGTGCCTTTTGTTAGCTTTGCAAGCATTATGTTTGCCTTGGGGGCTTGTTTTTGCTATTTTGTTGTAGTGCCTTTGGCTTTTAAATTTTTGATTAATTTTGGTTTAAATGAAGATTTTAATCCTGTGATTACCATAGGAACTTATGTAGATTTTTTTACGAAAGTTGTTGTGGCTTTTGGCTTAGCTTTTGAAATGCCTGTAATTGCCTTTTTCTTTGCTAAAATCGGACTTATAGATGATAGTTTTTTAAAACGCCATTTTCGCATAGCTGTTTTAGTTATTTTTGTTTTTTCAGCCTTTATGACTCCACCTGATGTTTTATCTCAATTTTTAATGGCAGGACCACTTTGCGGACTTTATGGACTTTCTATTTTAATTGTTCAAAAGGTAAATCCTGCCCCAAAAGATAAAGAAAGTGATGAATAAAGACTTACTTCTTTCAAGCTATGATTACACTCTAGCTAATGAACTCATAGCCAACTATCCTGCAAATCCAAAAGAAGATGCTAGGCTTTTGGTTTTTGATCGCAAAAACAAAGAAATTTTTCACACTACTTTTAAAAATTTAAAAGACTTTTTACCCGACTGCGCGATTTTTTTCAATGATACCAAAGTTATTAAAGCAAGAATTTATGGCAATAAAGCAAGCGGAGGAAAAATAGAGCTTTTCTTACATCAACCTTTTTTAAATTCTCACAATCCGCTTTTTCTAGCTCAAATTAAAGGGCGGGTTAAAAAAGATGAAATCTTATATTTTAAAGAGGATTTAAAAGCGCGCGTTGTAGAACTTTTAGATGATGGTCTTCGAAAGGTTCAATTTTTTCAAAATGATAAAACCTTAGACACCTCAAATCTTTACAACCTGCTTGACAAGATAGGACATATACCCTTGCCTCCTTATATTAAAAGGGAAGATGAAAAAAGCGATTTAAAAGATTATCAAAGTATCTTTGCAAAAAATTTAGGTGCAGTGGCTGCTCCAACTGCAAGTTTGCATTTTAGTGAGACTATGTTTGAAAATTTAAGAAAAAAACACAAAATTTATCATTTAACCTTGCATGTAGGAGCTGGAACCTTTAAAGGTGTGGAATGTGAAAATATACAAGAGCATAAAATGCATAGTGAATTTTTTAATATTCCGCAGCAAGCATGTGAAATTATAGATTCTAAACAAGCTATTTTAGGTGTAGGAACAACGGTAACAAGAACCATAGAATATTATGCAAGAACTAAAACAAAAAGCGGTTTTTGCGATCTTTTTTTACACCCGCAAAATCCACCTATAAGACAAAATCATCTTTTAACCAATTTTCATTTACCAAAATCTACTCTTATCATGCTAGTTTCAGCTTTTATCGGTAGAGAACAGTGTTTAAAACTTTATAAACTCGCCATAAAAGAAAAATATCGCTTTTACTCTTATGGCGATGCGATGTTAATCTTGTGATTTTTCTTTAAAATTTATTGCTATTTTAGCTTGAAGTTTTAGCCAATCTTTTTGAAGCATGATAGGAAAACCTCCATAAACACGCCCGCCTTCTAAATTTTTACTCACACCGCCTCTTGCAGCTATAGTACTAAAATCGCCTATTTTTAAATGTCCACTCGTTGCACTTTGACCACCCATAATAACATTGCGTCCCAACTCACTTGAACCTGAAATTCCAGTTTGTGCCACAATGATACAATTTTGACCTATATTGCAATTATGTCCGATTTGAACTAGATTGTCTACCTTAGTACCTGCTTTGATAATAGTGCTATCAAAAACTGCTCTATCTATAGTTGTGCAAGCCCCTACTTCTACAAAATCTTCTAAAATCACATTGCCATTATGATAAATTTTATAATGTTCGCCGTTTTTATTGTGCGCATAACCAAAGCCATCGCTTCCTATTACACAATTGGCAAGCAAATGACATTTTTTACCGATTTTAGTGTCATTATAAATCACTACATTAGGATGGATAATACTCTCATCACCAATGCTAACATTATCGCCTATATAAGCTCCCGCCATAATGATTACATTTTCACCGATATTTACATTATCACCTATATAAACATTAGGCATGATTCTTGCACTTTTTGCGATATTTTGTACTTTTTCTTTAGCTGTGCTTATCAAAGGTTTAGCAAAAAGCTTGCTTAAAAAAGCAAAACTCAAATGTGGACTTTGAGTAATTAAAGCTTTAGTATCTTTAGGTACTAAATTTTCATATTCTTTAGATACTAAAATAGCAGCAGCTCCTGTGTGAGGTATATCTTTGGTATTTTTCTCACCATCACAATAAGTAAGCTCTGTAAAATTTGCTTTCAATAAAGAATTTAAAGCACTGATTTCTATATCCTCGCCTTTATATTCCAAGCTTAAAAATTCTGCTATTTCACTTAATTTCATTTAATCTCCATCAAAACAGATCCACTGCGAACTATATCACTAGGATTGTATTTTTTAATTGTTTTTAAAAAATTATCAATGCGATTTGCATCATCAGCAACCATTAAAAACAAAAAATTCTCATTGCTATTTGCAATAGTACCATTATAAGCTTTCAAAACGGCATCAAGCCCACCTAAATTTTCATTTAAAGGAATTTTCACCAAAGCCATTTCTTTGTCAATAAATTCTTCACTTTCTATCACTTTATAAGTAGGAATGAGCTTATGAAGTTGTTTGACTATCTGCTCAAAAGTTCTTTCATTTCCTGAAGTGACTATATTAATACGAGAAAATTCTTTATTTTCCAAAGGTGCTACTGTAAGCGAGTCAATATTATAACCTCTTCCTGAAAAAAGTCCTACTATACGAGATAAAACCCCATGCTCATTTAAAACAATTACCGATAAAACCCTTCTCATTGTCTATCCTTTGCCTTTGGTAAAATCATATTATAAATCGCACCTCCTGCAGGCACCATAGGTAAAACATCTTCAAAGCGATCAATTTTTACATTTAAAAGAGAGGTTTTATCACTTTTTAAAGCTTGGCTAAAAGCTTGGATAAATTCTTCTTTGTTTGAAATTTCATAACCTTCACAACCAAAACCTTGAGCTATTTTGATAAAATCAGGCTGAGTGCTTAAATCAGTTTGTGAAAAATGCTCTTTATAAAACATACTCTGCCATTGTCTTACCATACCTAAAAAGGCATTATTTAAAATAATATTTATAGTTTTTATACCATACTCATAAGCAGTCATAAGCTCTTGGATATTCATCAAAACCGATCCATCGCCTACGAAATTAATCACCACTTCTTCACCCACAGCAAGTTTTGCACCCAAAGCCGCAGGTAAAGAATATCCCATAGTTCCTTGCCCTCCACTTGTTGCAAGTTGTCTTGGATAATTAAAAGGATAAAACTGCGCTACCCACATTTGATGCTGACCCACATCAGTAATAATCCTTGCATCTGGAGCCATTTTCGCACATTCTTCAATCACCCATTGCGGTTTTAAAATCTCATTGCTATCTTCATAAGAAAGCGGATAAAGTTCATTATAACGCTTTAAAGTTTCGTGCCATTCTTTAAAAGTTGTGTTGGAATTTTCCTTTTTAAGCTCTTCTAAAAGCTCTTTAAGAACTTCTTTAATATCTCCTACTATAGGATAATGCGCATTGATAATCTTTGAAATAGAACTAGGATCAATATCAACATGAACTATAGTTGCATGTTTAGCAAATTCACTTGTTTTTCCTGTAATTCTATCATCAAATCTCGCTCCTACACTCACAAGCAAATCACACTCACTTAAAGCCATATTAGCAGCATAGCTTCCATGCATGCCTGCCATTTTAAGATTAAAAACATCATCACTTCTTAAAGTTCCAAGCGCCATTAAGGTTTCAACTGCTGGAATTTTTGTAAATTTTACAAGCTCTCTGATTTGCTCGCTTGCATTAGAACTGATACATCCTCCACCCAAGTAAAATAAAGGTCTTTTTGCTTCTTTTAAAAGCTCTGCAAATTTTTTAATTTGCTTTGAGTTACCCTTATAAACGGGCTTATAAGTTTTCATAGAAATTTCTTTAGGATATTCCCAAAGTCCCAAAGTTGCACTTACATCTTTTGGCACATCTATATGCACAGGCCCAGGTCTACCGCTTCTTGCTATATAAAAAGCCTCTTTTAAAATGCGTGGAAACTCTTCTATGCAAGTAACTAAATAATTATGCTTTACACAAGGTCTTGAAATACCTACTGCATCAATTTCTTGAAAAGCATCTGTACCAATAAGAGAATTTGCCACCTGCCCTGAAATCAACACCAAAGGGATAGAATCACTATAAGCCGTAGCTAGGCCTGTAATAGTATTTGTAAAACCTGGTCCGCTTGTAACTATAGCTACGCCCACTTCTCCACTCATTCTTGCGTAAGCATCAGCAGCATGCAAAGCCGCTTGTTCATGACGCACTAAAATATGTTTAAAATACTTTTGATTATAAATTTCATCATAAATATTAAGCGCAGCGCCTCCAGGATAACCAAAAACAATTTTAATATTTTCTTCTTTTAAAGCCTCGCAAATCATTGCTGAACCACTTAACTCTTTCATAATAACACTCCAAAAAATTATTGTAAAAGCTCTTTAAGTGCTAAATTAAGTCTTTTGCCATCAACACTCGCACCTAATTTTATTTTAGCTTCTTTCATTATCAAACCTTGTTCTTTTAGTGAACTTACACCCAATTCTTCTATAAGTTGTTTTAAGGCTAAAGTTAACTCCTCATCACTTAGTTGTTTAGGCAGATAAATTTCAAAAAGACTTATTTCATTTTGTTCTTTTTGTGCTAAATCTTCACGATTTGCCTTAAGATAAAGTTCGATTGCGTCTTTGCGTTTTTTGATTTCACTTGCAATGATTTTATAAATTCTTTCATTATCTAATTCTATTCTTTCATCCACTTCTATTTGCTTAAAAGCTGCATTTAGAGTTCTTAAACTATCTCTTTTAAAATCATCTTTTTGTTTCATTGCCTCTTTGATATCGTTTAAAATTTGTTCTTTTAAAGTCATTTTTTTCCTTTTTAGTTAAAATTACAAGCTTTAAGATTTAAACCAAAACCTTCTAAGCCTATATAGTCTTTATCACAACTTTGAGATAAAAGTTTAATTTCTTCTATACCAAAATATCTTAAAATCTGTGCTCCTATACCATAGTTTTTGTATTGAATGGTACTGGATTTTTCTCCTTGCATGAAAACTATAACGCCACCATTTTCACTAAGAAATTTGATTTGCTCTAAAAGTTTTGAAAATTTATCTGAAGTTAAAAGCTCAAAATCACTACCACTGATATGAAATTTAACATTTTCACATTTTTTGATATCTTTAAAGCAAAAAGCTATGTGTTGGGTTTGATTATGATCACTAAAGATAAATTTTTCTGCTTTAAAGCCTGCTAAAACACTTTGACTTTTTTCTTCAAGCTTAATAAGGCTTTCATGTTTTAGGCGATATTCTATAAGATCGCTTACGGCTATCATATTTAAATCATATTTTTGGCAAAAAATTTCTAGATCTTCTCTTCTTGCCATATCTCCATTATCTTTTACAATTTCACAAATCACACAAGCACCTTTTAATCCTGCTAATTTACAAAGATCAACCGTACCTTCTGTATGACCTGTGCGTTCTAAAACCCCACCTTTTTTTGCGATTAAAGGATTGATATGCCCTGGTCTTACAAAATCACTCGCTTTAGCATTATCATCGGCAAAAATTTGTATAGTCATATTTCTTTCATAGGCGCTAACTCCTGTTGTAGCATCTTTTGCATCTACAGTTATGGTAAAAGCGGTTTCGTGATTTGAAGTATTTTTAGGCACCATTAAAGGAAGTTCAAATTTTTTTGCCAAAGTTTCATCTAAGGCTACACAAACCACACCACGAGCTTCTTTTATCATGAAATTTACTTTTTCTTGAGTGCTAAATTGCGCAGGAAAGATTAAATCGCCTTCATTTTCTCTATCTTCTGCATCTACCATAACAAGCATTTTTCCTGCTTGTAAATCCTTAATCGCTTGTTCTACGCTAACAAATTTCATTTTTATTTCCTTAAAATTTTTAAAATTATAACTTAAATTGCTTGACAAATAAATTAAAATTCATTATAATCACACTTTTAAAAAATATTTATTGGGGTATCGCCAAGCGGTAAGGCAACAGGTTTTGGTCCTGTCATTCAGGGGTTCGAATCCCTTTACCCCATCCACTTCTTATTTTATATTTCAAAGTATCTTATATGCCGCGAAGTAGAGCAGTGGTTAGCTCGTCGGGCTCATAACCCGAAGGTCGGGAGTTCAAATCTCCCCTTCGCAACCAGTTATGAATTTAAAATAAATTTTATTTAGATAGATTGTTTAAATAGCTTTTTAAAATATCTTCCAGCCGTGTTTTCAGTTCTATAGGGGCTAGAATTTTCATATAAGGAATCCACTGTTTAACCAAGTGTAAAATTTCATCTTCATAGGAAACTTGAGTGCTTAAAGTATAGCTTGTTTCATCTTCATCAATGATTTGATAATTGCTTAGTATTTCTTTTCTAAAAAAATATTCCTTAGCATTTTTATCAAGTTTTAAAATCACTTCTTTGCTTTCTCCAAGCCAGATATTAGGATCATTTTGGATTTGTTTCTCAAGTTTTTCATTGGGAATAAAATTTTCATTTTTAGTGCGAAGTTTTGAAATTTTATCTAAATTAAAATGTTTTAATTTATCGCTTTCATCTCCTAAAAGATACCAAATTCCTTTGTAATTTACGAGTTTGTAAGGTTTGATTTGGCGTTCTTTTTCCTTGTAGAAAAAATTCAATACATTGTGTTTGAGTATAGCTACACTAAGATCTTTAAAAAGCTCATAATCCACCTTTTGAAAACCTTCATTTTTTACCATCAAAACTTTATTTACCCTATGGCTTAAAAGATCAACTATAAAGCCTTGATCGAGTTTTGGATAAAGCTCAGCAATACCACTTAAGGTGGCGAAATTCTGTATATCTTTAAAGCTTAATTTTCCCAAAGCAAAGCTTTCTAAAACATATCTTCCATTTTCTTTTTTAATAGGCATAAAAGTAAGTCTTTCGTTAAGATCTCTTTGTATGGTTCTTGTATCGACATTAAACTCTTGTGCAAGCTCTTGGGCGCTTAGACTTTCCCCATTGTTATTTTGATAAAATCTGCACCAAGCGTATGCTTAATTTGTCGTATTCTTTCATGAAATTTCCTTGTAGGTTAAAATGCTTTTTAACAAGCTTACACCTTCTATACCTAAAATTTCATTTCTAAGTTTTTTGACTTCATTTAAACTTGGAGCTTTTGCATGAACGGCTTCATTGCGGATTTCTTGAATGAGAGTAAGACTTTTTGAAAAAGGATAATTGATAAATTGAGTTAAACTTTTTCCTAAATGACATTGGATATTTTCATGTCTGAGTAGAAATTTAATACTTCCAAGATTAGGCTTTTGGGTAAAAAAATCTTTAAGTATAAAAGATTTGCCTTGGACATTATAAGTTAAATCATAAAGGCTAGGATCTTTCATACAAGCTTTTAAAAGAACTTTTTTGGCAAAAGCGTAAATTTCATATTCTAAGGTTTTGGAGTATTTGACTACAATGCTTGTAAAATCATTTAAAAGATCGTTTTCGCTTTGTAAAAGCTCTAATTCTGCATGAATGATATTGCTTATGCTATCAGGGTGCAAGAGATAAAAAATCCTTTTGCCAAAAACAAAGCGTATGAAATTTTCTTGCATGGCTAGGTATTCTTTGCTTTTATACACGCTTAGATAATGCTTTTCATCTCCTAAAAAATAAGAACACTCTTCTTTTAATCTCACAGGCAAAGGATAGGTGTAATTATTGCCATAAATAGCATAGGTGTGATCGTTTGGGGTGATGAAATTGGCTAAAAATTTATCTCTTAAAAGACTAAAATCTTCCCTGACCAATTCTCTTAAATCACTGATGATAAAAAAGTCTTCCACTTCTAAATTTTTTTCTTTATAATAACTAGGAATCAAACTTTCATCAACATTTTTAGAAATTTTTACCACTTTAGCGACAAATAAATTAGCATAATCGCTTAAAAAAAAGTTGCAAGAAATTTTCTTCATTTGTACTTTGGTAAATTTCTTCTAAGGAATTTTGCTTTTCTTGATCGTTGAGTTTTGATTTGATTTTGCCAAAGGCAACTTGGGATTTTTCTTGCAAAATGCTTAAATGTTGCTTGATGACATCTTCTTGATAATAGGGATTATAAAGGATTAAAAGGTGGTTCATGCTTTGCCTTATTTTAGGATTTCTTTGAGATTTTGCTTGATTTCATTAGGATTTTGCTCGTATTCTTGTATGAGATCTTTTAAAATTTCAAACAACTCGTTAAAATCCTGCGGGTGTTCTTTTTTAAAATTTACTATCAAATCCAAAGTTTTACAAATGCTGCTTGTTTGATCTTTGTTGTCATTAAAAGCATTTTTTATATCTAAAACCATACTGATAATACGAGCACTTTGCATAGGGCTTGAAATGCGTTTAAATAAAAATCCTTTAAACGCATTTGCAAGGCTAAGAGATGAGAAAATCTTAGAAAACATCTGTCTTTATACTGTTTCTTTGCAATCTAGACAAATTTTTTGCCCGTTTTCGTCGTATTTCCAATTGTGTCTTGTTTGTCCTAATCTTTCATGTCCGCATAAATTACATTTTTCGTGCATTCTGCATTTTGCATCTTTTTTGATTTCATAATAATTATGAAAATTATCAAACACTTGAATAGAACAAAGAGTACATCGTCTATATCCATAACAATTATCAGGATTTAATATTTCAGGAGCTTCAAAATCATGTTGATTTTTTGTAAGATATTTTCCGCAATCAGGGCAAATTTTAGAAAAAAAACATTTTGGTTTATCTTTTTCATTTTGATATTCACCCGCGTGCCAACCAATCCCACATTTTACTTCCATTCCAATATCTTTAACAACTTCAGCAGTCTTAATAGTTTTGTCTTTAATTGCTTCTGAAGCATTTACCGCCTTATCTTTTAAAGAACTTAAAAAATTCATAAATTAACGCCCTATAAAATATAATACAATCGACGCAACAGAAACTATCAAAGCTAAAATTGAAATGCTATTTGTAAAAACATTTTTTCTTTTATTTAAAATATCTTTCAGTTCATTGATTTTACATTCTTGTTCTTGAACAATTTTGTCATTATAATTTTTATATTGTATAAATTCTTGATAATGTTTTTCTATGAGTTTATATTGCTCATCATCAATTTGATTTTTTTATCTAATTCTACTTGGATATTATTTATCGTATCTTTGTGTTTTTCATGATCTTCTATAAAACTCAGTGTGAACTTTTGTATTTGTTGAAATTGTTCTTTAGCGGCTTTAGATAAACGAATTACCTTGCCATCGCTCTTTACAAAACCTTGCGCAATAATAAGAGATAAAGCTTGATTCATACGCGTAGCAATACAAAAACTGGAAGTAAAAAATATTACAACTTCTTTTAGAATTGTTGTCATTTGATTCATTGATTCATTCTGTAACTCTGCTACTTCAAGGATCATATTGGATTTAATTTCTTTTTTTTCTTCTGATGTTTCTCCAAGCCAACGTCCAAAAATTGGTATATAAGTTTGCCAATCACTATCTGTATTAAGATTTTTGGCTTTTTGTGTTCTATCTTTTGCTTTATCAGCATTCTCTGCTGCTGTTTCAATAGCTATAGCTATTTCACTGATTTTTTTATTAATAAATTTTTGAATATATTCTTCATCAAGGTTTTCAATATTTTGCAAAAAATCTTGATCTTTTTGTGTGATAAGTTCTAGCATCAGTTCTCCTTAGTTTGATTAAGTTTTTTGTATAATTTTTTAGTGATATTACAATTTTCAAATTCTTCAATTGCTGTTTCTACTTCTTGAGAACTTTGCTCTCTCATTTGGTTATCTTTTTTGATTTGTTGTATAGTTGCTAAAGTTTCGTTTTTTACAATATGATAAGCATCATTCAATGCAAACCAAGTTTTGGCAATTTTGTATTGTGCTATCAAATTTTTTTGAGTTACAATTTGTATTTGTAAATTGCCAATTTTGGAATTGCTTCTCCACTTATCCATATAAAAAATAGCTATAGTGCTCAATACAGCACCACCAGCCGCTGAAATACATAAAGAAAGGGCATCCCCTATTGTTTCATCGGTAAAAGGGATAGGTAGTGACAAAAATACATTAAATCCAGGTATTGACAGCAGAAACTTGTGGATCATTTCACTTCCTAACATTGAAATTGCAGAAATCATCCCGCTAACAAAAATTTTCGATGCTTCAAAGTAAATTTCATCTTTTGGTATATTTTTAGGTGGATTAATAATGATTTTTACAGCTTGATATAGAGAAGTAAAGCCTGCACGTATGATTTGCACTATTTTTTTTAAAGTTGTAAAAATAGTGTTAATAATAAAAACCAACAAATTAGAAAAAAATGCTTGAATTCCTGCTTCTAAAGAACCTTTGAATATATCCTTCCATTTTGCCTTTATCTTTTCCCAAACTTTTTCCATTCTGCGTGCAAATCGTTTAAAAATTTCTTTAATATTTTCTTTTCCAAACTCTCTAAAGGTGGTTTTTAATTCAATAACAACAGCTTCAATAAAATCTTTTAAGACAACTCCAAAGGCAGAATAAACAAAGATTTTCATTGAATCTTTAACACCTGTACTTAAAACTTCATTAGAATATTTGACAATTTTTTCTTTTATAACTTTCTTTTTTAGGTTTGATTTGGCTGTATTGTAAATTTTTTCAGCTTTTTTCATCGATTCCATATTTTTCAAAATTGGTTTTTCCTGTTTTTAGATCAATTTCTTTACCCCACTCCATAAGATCTCTATCACCTTTAGAAGCATTAGCACTTGCATCAAGCCACTTAAGATTGTCAGGGTGATTTGCTATTTCTGCCCTAATTGCATCATCTAAAAATAAATGCATATTAGGATCTCTATCAATTTCCTTTAAAGAAATAACATGATCTAGTTGCGCTTTATTCTTTCCAGCACCCCTTTCCATTTCTTCACCTGTGTATTCACTACGTACAATTTTTGGAAAATTATCTCTTATATTATCTTTTATTTTATCATAGTTTGAATCTCGTTTATAGCCTTGTTGATATTTTGTAAGCTTTTGTAAATCTTCTTCTGTTGCTACAATACCTTTTTCAAAGTTATGTAGTGTTGTTACATTCCCACCATCTTTTGCATTTAAGATTGTTGAAGCTAGTCCAAAATGCCCTGTCACAGCATCCATTGCATTTTTAGTGCATTGTTCAAAAAGTGTTTGGGTTTGCTGTTCGGGTAATTTTTCCATTAAATCTTCAAGTTCTTTAAGTGAATTTTCCAAACCTTTATCAATTTCTATTCTTAGACATTCTTTTTTAGATAAATTTTCCAACTCTTTTTCTAAATCCGCATAATTGGCTTTAAATCCAATTCTTCTAAATGTATATAATTATTCATATTTTAATAATTCCTTGTTTTTAATTTTTGTATTTTATCAAATCCCCCCCCCAGTCCAAGGGGGAAGTGAAATTTTTAAGTTTTACGCCATAGCACTAGTGCTAAAATTGTGATTAAATATATAGCACAAAATATTATATTATAAGGATAAGGTTGCATAGAAAGAAAAATAAGTATCGCTATGCCAACAAAAACCATAAACACTATAAAATACAAACTACACATCAACACTATAGCAACAAATCCGGCTATAAGACTTAAAATTCCAAGCATTATTCCCATTGTTTACCCCACATAGGAGAACTCCACACAGAAGGAAAAATATACTGAGGAAAAGTTTGAAATTTTGTTTGCAGATAAAATCTCTGTGTTTTTCTCTCCATGCTTTCGCTTATCATTTTTACAACCGCTAAGTCATTTTTTTCGCTTTGTGTTTCCAAAAAAGCACTCAAGCATTCAAATTTTTTAGCATAGTCGATCACTTTTATCATTTGATCTTTATAAGATGATAAAAGAAATTCTGTTTTATGATTATTTTTAGAGGTAAAATTTTGCTCAAATTCTAAAAATTCCTTAGAATTAAAATATTTTGAAAAGCCGCTATAACACTCCATGCATTCACAAAGAAATTCTTGAATTTGATTTTTCTTTTGTTCGACTTCAAGCTCTCTTTTGAGTTTGTATTCTTCGATATTGATCATATCTTTACAGCTTGGAACAATAGCATGTGTATCAAATTTTCTTTCTGGCTTGGATAATTTTTCGTATAATTTTTTTATGCCATATCCTGTAGCTGTAAGAGCTATACTACCAAATGCGATTTGTTTTAACATTTTCTCTCCTTGTTTTAAAATAACAAAGAAAGTATAAAACACCCTTGCGACAGGTTGTATCGTAAAAAATAACTTTAAAATATTAAAAACTTATTTTATTAAAGCTAGCCTGTAAATTCAGTAGTTTCATAGCCTATAGGTTTATCTACAAAACAAGATTTTTCTTTTAAAAATACAACTTCTATAGTTCCAACAGGTCCATTTCTATTTTTTCCAACAATAATTTCAGCATTTTCTTGCATAGGATTTGGTATAAAAAGCCTTTGATAAGCTTTGCCTTCAGCTTTAGCTTTATTTTCTCTTTCTTTTTCTTCTTGTTCTCTATAAACCTCATCGCGATATACAAACAAAATAGCATCCGCATCTTGCTCTATAGCTCCACTTTCTCGCAAATCACTCATCAAAGGACGCTTATTTGCCCTTTGCTCTAAGCCACGATTAAGTTGTGAAAGTGCGATAATAGGCATATCAAGCTCCCTAGCCAAAAGCTTAAGTCCTCTTGAAATTTCACTAACTTGCAAATGTCTATCATTAAAATTTGAATTACTCATCATAAGCCCTATATAGTCAATCACACAAAGTCCTATACTTTCATCTTGAGATTTTAAACGCCTTAAAATAGCCCTTACATCAGCAATAGTTGCATAACCACTATCGTAAATATATAATTTCTTTTGACTATAATCATTGCAAGCATCTCCTAAACGCTCCCATTCATCATCGTTTAAATCTGCAGTTAAAATTTTTTGCAAAGGAATAGAAGTTTTAGAAGATAGCATTCTTTGCATGATTTGAGTTGCAGGCATTTCAAGAGAAAATAAAGCCACGCCTTTTTTTTGTCTTAAAACCTTATCAATGAAATTTAAACAAAGAGTTGTCTTTCCCATACCTGGACGCGCGGCGATTATTATAAGTTCACCCCCTTTAAAGCCTTTTGTCATTTTATTTAGACCTTCAAAACCTGTATCAAGCCCTATAATACCTTTATTTTCTAAAGTTTTTTGCTTTTTAAATTCTTCAAAAAGTTCTGATATTACTATATCAACATCTTTAATATCTCTAGAATTCACACGATTTGTAATGCTAAAAATTTCTTTACCAATTTCATCTGCGATTTCACTTACAGCACGATCTTCATTGATACGAGTTGGCAAAAGATGTGCAAAACTCAAGAGTTGTCTTTTTACGGACTTTTCGTGAAGTTCATTTACATAAGCAGGCAAATCTATCATAGAAGGAGTGGCAAGAATTTCTGCTAAAATTTGCTCATCTATTTTTTTATGTTTTCTTAAAAAACTTACAGAAATGGGCTCTTTGTTATTACTACAAGCTATAACCGCTTTAAAAATATCTTGGTGAGCTTTAAGACTAAAATCTTTTGGGCTAATATCACCTGCTATACTAGCATAAGCTTCTTCACTCATGATACAACTGCTTAAAATAGCTCGTTCTAAATCCAAGTCATAATACTCTTGCTGCACTAAATTTCCTTATAAATATAAATTAATTCTAAAAATTCTATCTAAAAAAACTTAAATTATAAAACTTAATTTTTTTATAAATATTTAATGTAATATTAGTTACAATTATAAATGTAATTTAATTACAAACAACAAACATTTCAAGGAGAACATTTGAAAAAATATTTATTTTCCTGTGTTTTAGCCTCCATTTTAACCCAATCAGCTACGGCTGTAGAATTTCAAGAAGGTTTTAGTGGAAATTTAAGCATAGGTGTGGGTGCAAGGGATATTAAAAGTAATATTTCAACCTTGGCAAACAGTGATTATCTAAGCAGTTACAATGCTGATAATTCAGACTCCTCTTTCATTCCTTTTATCGGTGCAGAACTTTACTATGGTAATCTTATAGATAATGATAGAATTTTTATTAAAAACTACAATGGAAGAGATATCAGCGGTATAGCTTTAGGCTACGAAAGAGCTTATTTAGAGCGTTTTAGCACTTCTTTTTCTGTAATTTCCTCTTTAAGAGAAAAAGCTTATGCAAATCCTTATGCAATAGGAAATAGAGAAGAAACTGATGTTGATAGATATGGTTTTAAAATCTCTCAACTTTATGAAAGTGATTTTGGGAAATTTACCACTTCATATTTATTTAGCAAAAACAAATATGATAAAGACACTATCGCACAAAGCTCTTTAAAAAGGGAGGGATATTATCACGAAATTGAATTAAACTATAATTATAGCTTATTAAACCTAGGGTTAAATTATGATTACAATGATGCAGACGGAAAAGCTCAAAGCTATTCAAGATATGGTTTTAGTATAGGAACAAATTTGGCTTTTGCTAATGATTACATCTTCACTCCAAATTTAAATCTTAGCAAATATGAAGCAGTAGGAACTGATCCTATCTTCCACAAAAAACAAGATGGTAATATAGTTAAGCTTAATTTAAAAGTTGTTAAAAATCAATTTTTGGGTTATAACGGACTTTATGGTTTTGCAAATTATGGCATAGAAAAAAGAAATAGCGATATAGGATTTTATGATGAAACCTATCAAATTATCCTAACTGGTATAGGATATAAATTCTAAAAATTATAAAAAAGCTCCTTTGATAAAATTTAAAAAAGATCTATCTCCTATAAAGATAGATCTTTAAAAATTCTTTTAAGAAAAATCCAAGCTAAAATCAAAACACAAAATTCAGCAAAAAATGGACTTAGCCATACTCCATTTAAACCCATAAACAAGATAAAAACAAAAGAAAAAACAAAGGTATAAATAAATTTTGCGCCAAACTTAAAACCAAAGAAAAGCTTGCCTTATTAAAAGCTGTCAAAAAAGAACCACTTAGAACATTAAACCATGCAAAAAAATAATTAAAAGCAAAAAGCATCAAAGCTGTATAAGCAAAAGTTTTAAATTCTTGATTGTTTTCTTTTGTAAAAAGCGTGATTAAATTTTCTCCAAATATCAATATAAGCACTATAGAGAATAAAGATAAAAATCCCCCTGCAAAAAATACCACTTTTATAATAGCTTTGATTCTTGAAAAATCTTTTTTAGCATAGTTGTAACTAAGCGCAGGCTGCATTGCATCACCTATAGCAATAATAAGCATTATAATAAAACTATCAATATATAAAACTATAGAAAAGGCTGCCACGGCTTGAGTATCAGAAATTTTTAATAAAACAAAATTTGCAAAAATACTATACAAAGATCCTGAAATATTGCCAAAAAACTCACTGCTTCCGTTATAAAGAATATTTTTAAAAATTTTTAAATTCATATATAGGCTCGAAATTTTAAGCTCTAAATTTTGAAACAAGAAAGGAAAAATTCCAAAAATACCACCTAAAACAAGTCCCAAACAAGTTGCAAGAGCAGCTGAAAATAAGCCCCAACCCAACTCGACTATAAAAATATAATCAAGCACTATATTGCTTAATGCTATAATCACATTCATTACCATACTATAAGCAGTTTTTCCGCAAATTCTTAAATAATTATCCAAAGCAAAAGAAAGCATAGTAAAGGGTGCAAACAAAGCAAAAACAAACATACATTCTTTAGTCATCGTTTTAATCTCATCGCTAACATTTAAACAATCAATCAAAACAGGTCCTAAAAAATACTCCAAAATTCCGATAAAACAAGAGATTATAAAGATAATCAACATACTTGAGCTAAATATCTTTCTAGTTAAATTCTTCTTGCCTAAACCTAAATGCATAGAAATTTGCACTGCTGATCCTATGGCTATCATATCAGCCAAAGCAAAAGACATCATGATAAAGGGAATAATCAAGGCTAGTGCCGCTAAAGCATCACTTCCTAGATATTTTCCAACAAAAATTCCATCAACTATATAATAAAAAGAAATAAAAGCCATGCTTATAACATTTGGCACGGCACATTTTACAAAAAGCCTAAAAGGGCTTAAGGTGCTAAAAATACTTGACATAATAATCCTTAAAATATTTAAAATTAAAAATATTTTAAACCGCTAATAAAATGCCAAAAGTCCTAGTATGTAAGAATTTAAATAAAGTAATTTCGCAATAAGTTTATTAATATTTATTTTATTTTGCATATGAATTTTCTAGATTAAACTAAAATAAAAATTTAGCCCAAAGGCTAAATTTTAAAGCACAGAAAGAATTTTCACAGCGTCATTTAACCCTGTAACTATACTTGCTCCATTTTTAGTAGCAATATCTCCTGCTACAAAGATGCCTTTAACATTGCTTTGTTTGTTTTCATCCATTAAAGGCACGCCTTTATCATCAACATTAATCCCACATTTTTGTAAAAAATCAAGTGGAGTAGAACCACCAATAGCATAAATGATTCTATCATAAATATCGCTTGTACCATCGGTAAAATTTACTTTAGCTTTGCCATTATCATCTTCTACTTCATTAATGTCAATTCCTAGTTTTAACTCTACCTTACCCGAATTTCTAGCTTCGTGAATATCTTTAAGATTTATATCATTTAATCTTGTAAATTCTTTTTTACGATAACAAAGGCTAACTTGATTTGAATTTGCCAAATCCACAGCGTATTCTGCTGCTGAATTTCCGCCACCTACAACAAGAATTTTTTCATTTCCCAAAACTGAATTGGCATTAAAATTAATGATTTTTGTTAAAGTCATAGGAAGTTTGTAATCAGGTTTATTAGGTTTACCCATTCTACCTATAGCAACAATAATGTTTTTACACTCATAAACACCTTTAGCTGTACTTACTAAAAAAACTCCATTTTCATTTTTAACGCTCTCAACTTCAGAACCAAATTCAACTTCTATATTGTGCTCTTTTAAAGCGTTTTGAAAAGTTTCTATAGTGCTTTCTTTGGTGCCATCTTCAAAAGGAACATGTCCGTGATTGGTTCCTTCGCATCCCTTATAAGCTTTATCTACTCTTTTGCCATCCTTATAAAATTGCATTAAAGTTTGACAAATGTTATTTGATTTTTCTAGTATCAAAACTTCTTTGTTTTTAAGCTTGGCTTCAACTGCACAGCCTATCCCTGTTGGACCTGCACCTACTACAATTAAATCTATTTTTTTCATTTATATTTACCTTTCAATTCTAAATTTTTTTGTATAATTTATCAAGTTTTTTGTAAATAAAGGATTAAAAATGCGAAATTTGCTTGAAAATATTAAGAAAAATTCTCAAAAACTACTTAACTTAACACCCAAAGATAAAGAAAAAATTATTCTAAAATTAGCTCAAATTTTAAGAGAAAATTTCAAAATTATCCTAGAAGCAAATAAAAAAGATATGGCAAATTTCACAAAAAGCGGAGCAATGAAAGATAGGCTTTTGTTAGATGAAAAACGTATTTTAGCTCTTTGCGAAGGCCTAGAAAAAATCGCTTACATCGAAGATCCTATAGGCAAAATTTCTAAAGGCTGGAAAAATTATGCGGGTTTGAGCATACAAAAGATGAGTATTCCTTTAGGACTCATTTGTGTTATTTACGAAGCAAGGCCTAGTCTTAGCGCTGAAATCGCAGCTTTAATGATAAAAAGTTCCAATGCTTGCGTATTTAAAGGCGGAAGTGAAGCAAAATTTACAAATGAGGCTATATTTACTCTTGTTAATAAAGTACTTAAGGAATTTGATTTGCAAGATTGTTTTGCTATGTTTACCCAAAGAGATGAAATCTTGCAAATTCTAGCCTTTGATGATTTAATCGATGTGATCATACCTCGCGGAAGTTCAAATATGATACAAGAAATTGCAAACAATACCAAAATTCCTCTCATTAAGCAAAATAAAGGCTTGTGTCATGCTTTTGTAGATCAAAGTGCTAACTTAGATATGGCTTTAAAAATAATCCTTAATGCAAAGTGTCAAAGAGTAAGTGTTTGTAACGCTTTAGAAACGCTTTTAATCCATGAAAAAATTGCTAAAAATTTTATAAGTCTTTTAATACCTGAATTTAAAAAATTTAAGGTAAAAATTCACGCCCATGAAAATGCTTTGGCTTATTTTAACAACTCAAATTTAAAAATTTTTAAAGCAAATGAAAATACCTTTGATACAGAATGGCTTGATTTTGCTTTAAGTGTAAAATTAGTAAAAGATTGCGATGAAGCTATAGAGCATATCAATAAACACAGCTCCTTGCATTCTGAAACCATTATCTCAAATGATGCTTCAAATATCGCTAAATTTCAACGCCTTATAAACTCATCTTGTATTTATGCTAATGCTTCAACGCGTTTTAGCGATGGAGGAGAATTTGGCTTTGGTGGAGAAGTTGGAATTTCAACCAGCAAATTGCATGCAAGAGGTCCTATGGGGATTGAAGATATTTGCACTTATAAATATATAATCAATGGGGAAGGACAAATTCGAGAGTGAATAAAATAGAAATACTAAAGCAATACCTTAAAGAAATTGCTAAATTAAATTCAAGCGAACAAGTTTGGCAAATGCCTTTTTTTGCGGCTTTAGGCGTAGGTATAGTTTTAGGGCTTAGTGTATTTTTTGGAAAATTAAACTATGGACTCATTGCCATGATAGGAGCTTTGTCTTTTTTATATGTTCCAAACACTCCTTTATATCATAGAATGGCTGTTGTGATGTGCTGTTCTTTTGGCATAGTTTCTAGTTTTTTCTTAGGAATTTTAACTCATTTTTTGCCTGCAATTTTTGCCTTCATCCCTATAGGAATTATGGCCATGGGAAGTTCTATTTTAATTAGATACTATAACATTGGTGCACCTGGATATTTTTTCTTTGTATTTTCTTGTGTTTTAGGAGCCTATTCTCCTTTTGAAGCTAAGGATTTTATCTTTTTAGTAGGTCTTGTTTTTCTTGGAGCAATGGTAGCTAATTTAATGGCTTTGTTATATTCTATCGTTGTGATTTATGGATTTAAAAATGCTTTACCTAGCGAAATTCCACCTAGAGAATACATAGGTTTTGATGCAGTTTTTGTGGATTCTTTGATCATGGGTTCTTTTGTGGCTTTTTCTATATTTATAGGAACTTTTTTAGAACTTGAAAGAAGTTATTGGATAGCCATTTCTTGCACAGCTATTATGCAAGGTGTAACTTTAAATTCTATATGGATTAAACAAATTCAACGCATCATAGGAACGGCCTTAGGAGTATGTTTTGCATGGTGGCTTTTATCTAAACAATTTCACGATATAGAGCTTATTTTACTTATGATGTCTTTGTTTTTTATAGGACAATTTTTAGTCAATCGAAACTATGCTTTAGCTATGATTTTCTTTACTCCTTATGCTACTTATCTTTCGGAAGCAGCTAATTTTATGAGTGAAAATGCAGATAAATTAATACTCGCTCGTTTAATTGATGTTGTAATAGGAAGCATTTTAGGGCTTTTAGGTGGTTTTGTGATTTACAAACCTTATCTAAGAGTGTATTTTGAACGCATTGCAAAATACATCTTTAGGATAAAACAAAAAGCTTAAAAGCCAAATAAAGCACAAGCATTATCCCCTAAAATTTGCTCTTGTTCTTTTTTAGATACGACAACTTCATTAAAAGCCACTAGAGCCGATGAAAAATTAATATTTGCTTCAAAATTTGTATGTGGCCAATCGCTTCCAAAAACAAAATTGCTAAGTGGAAAATGTTCTTTTAAAATTTCATATATTTTCTTTGCAAATTTTACAGCTTGTTCATTATTAGCATAGTCTATTTTTGCTCTATAAAAACCGCTAATTTTAAAAAATATTCTAGAGTTTTTTAAGCAAATTAAATCCTCTAAATTTGTTAAGTTTGCATTAGCTCTTGCTAAATGATCGATAACAATATTACAACCATAAGGAATTAAATTTTCAACAATATCAACAAGATTATTATCTAAATCTCTTTGAATTTCTATTTGCATTTTAAGCTTACTTAAATTTTCAAAAAATTGAGTCCAAACCATACTTTTAAAATTTGGCAATTCTTTGCCAATTAAATTTAATCTAACTCCACAAGCTTTTCTTTCTTTTAGTTTTTTAAGCTCATCAAATTTAATATTTTCATCAACCACAACTATAGCTTTTATATTTTCATCTTTTTCTATACTCTGAAGCAAAAATTCATTATCAATACCTAAAAAACTTGGCTGAACTAAAACCCCTTTATTAAAATCATAATGATCTAAATTTGCTTTATAATCTTTAAAACTAGCGTCATAATCAGGCTTATATCTTGTATTTGCAACCGTATTTAACTTTTTCAAAAATATATGTGCGTGAGTATCAATCTTCATTAAATTATCCTTATAAAATAAAACTCATTATAATAGTAGCTAAAATCGCCGCTATAAATCCTATAGGCACAGCTTTAATAAGTAAATCTTTAAATAATTTTTCCTTATATTTATCAGGGCAAGATCCTAAAATTAGACTTCCTCCAGAAGAAAAAGGAGAAATAGCAGAAGCTTGAGCCCCTACAACAATACAAGAAAAAAGCAATGCCTCGCTTAATCCACTGCTTGCAGCAATGCTTGGAACTATAGGAAAAAGCGCTGGAGTAACCACACCCAAAGTACTTGAAAAAAGCGACATAAGAGCTGCAATAGCACACATTATTAACGGAATAAAAATCACATTGATCTCATTTTCTACAAGATCTGAAAATAATTTTATAGCCCCTGCTTCAACTGCTATGCTAATTAACATCCCTACTCCACAAATCATTATCAAGGTTCCCCAAGGAATTAAAGCAACAACTTGTTTCTCATCGGCTAATTTTAAAAATAAAGCAATGGCAACAAAAATCATGGCTATCATGGCTATATCTATTTTTTTATTAAAATAACTAATTATCTCATTATGTGGAAAAATAATATTTAGCACAGGAAAGATTAAAACAACAACAATCATCATAAACATGAGAATTAAAGTAGTTTTTTGTTTATAATCAAATGGATCAGGTTTTGAAATAACACTAATTTTTATATTATTTTTAAAAGCATTAAACACAAAAAAAGATAATACCACAATAGGCAAAATTATAGTAAAAGCAAAAATAATACTAGAATTTGCAAAAGCTTCATTTGCTTCAATGCCTGAATTTTCCATCAATCCTCGAAAAATAATCCCGCTTTGAGAAGTCATAAAATTTGCTCCTCCCAAAGCACCATAATTTATAGCCATAGCTCCAGCAATTTTGCTTAAACCGATTTTATCGCAAAGTAAAAAAGTAAGTGGTGCCATAAAAGCTAAAACTGTATAAAAACCTGCTCCTAAAGCAGCTATAATAGCACTAACCACAAAAATAACAAAAGGAAGCAAATAAGGATGATTAGCAAAACGATACATCAAATGTCCAGCTAATTTTTCAAGAGTTCCATTTACGGTTGCAAAATTATAAAACAATGAGACAGCAAAAATAACAAAAAATATAGAAATAGGCCAAAAAGCTATGATTTTTTTAGGAGCTAAATCCATAAAAAAAGCTCCTATAATATAAGCAAAAATCATAGCAAAAATTCCAACATTATGTCTAGTAATATAGCCCAAAATAATAGCCACTATAATACTAGAGATGATTAAAAAAACCATTATCATCCTTTAAAGCTTATAATATCAAAAAATATATTTTTCAAAGCATAAAAACAAAATCTAAATTTAAAAAATATCTATTTAGTAACAAATTTACTCATCTTATGAAATTTTTTATAAAATATCCACATCCAGAGCAAGCAAAGCAAAGCTTCCTAGCCAATGCGACCCAAGATAATCATCTTCTATATGAGCTAGAGCTTTATCAAAATGCTCTGTAGCATTGTTTCTTAAAAGAATTTTTAAATTTTCATCGCAAAAATTTGAAAGTATTTTAAAACACCAAGCACGACTTAAATTTAACCCATCTAAATGTGCTATTTTACCATCGCTCCTATCACTCACACTCACAGGGGTAAATAAAGTTACAGGCTCTTTTGCTTCTAAATTTGGCAAATATGCTTTAAAAAATTTTACAAAATCATTTTTATGTAAAACAGCACTTAAAAGCACCGCTTCCATCAAAACAGGAGATAAAAACTCATCTCCACAAGGCTCTAAAGCTTGCATATTTTTATCATTTAAAAACCACTTTTTAGCACTTTGGATGATGCAATACTCCAATTCTTGATCTTTTTTAAATCTTGCATATTCTAAAGCAAAATACAAAGCAAAAGAGCTATTAAAATGGGTTCCAACTCGTATAGGATAATCCATCTTAGGTAAAAACTCCTTAAATTCTTTAACAAAGAAATCAGCTATGCCTTCTAAATTTTTAGCCCAAATTTCAGCTTTGTCATTTTCTTTAGCAAGTAAATTTATCTCCAAAGTCAGTTTTAAAAACCATCCCCATCCATAAGGTCTTTCAAAACCTTTGTGTGCAGGGTTTTGAAGATATTTAAGCTCTCCTTCTGCTTTTTCTTTGCTAAATTGAGAATCTAGAGCTTTGATGATTTCATCCTTTGGAGCAAAATGAGAAAAATCTTTTAAAATTTTCACCAAAAGCCAGTGAGAATGCACGCTAGAATGCCAATCATAAGAACCATAAAATATAGGATACATAAGTTTTGGTGGTTTAATATCATTGATATCATTAAAAGAATGTGTAATTTTATTTGGCAATTCTCTAAAAATATTTTCTAGTGCAATAAAGCTAAATTGTTTTATAAATTTTTCCATTGTTTCTCCTTAAAATCTAAAAGCTAAAAAATACATTAAAAAGATATTAGCCACAAGCAAAACAAGTCCTGACATAAACTGGGCTTTAATTACGCCATTTTTATCATCCAAATTTAAAAGTGCCGCAGGAACTATATTAAAATTTGCAGCCATAGGCGTCATTAAAGTTCCGCAAAATCCACTAAGCATTCCAATCGCACCTATAATAGCAGGATTTGCATGCATTTGTATGATTAAAATCGGCAAAGCAATAGCAGCAGTAATCACAGGAAAAGCTGCAAAAGCATTGCCCATTACTATAGTAAAAAGCGCCATAGCGATACAATACACAGCTACTGCAATAAAAGCATTATCTAAACTAATATAACTAGATAAAAGTTTAGATACTTGATCGCCCATTCCTGTAGAAACAAAAACTACCCCAAGTGTAGCCAAAATTTGCGGTAAAAGCGCTGCCCAACTAATGTGATCCATAGTATGTACTGCATCTTTAACAGCTCTTTTAGGAGAAGCCTTAAACATAAAACAAGCAACTACTGAAGAAATAATTATACCTATAATCAAAGCCATCAATGTAGCATTTTTATTTTCAAAAAAACTCAAATGGGGAAATAAAAAAGTCCCAATAAGTGTAATCAAAGGAACCATTAAAGCAGGAATAAAAAGTTTATTTTTATAAATATTTGCATGTTTTATCTCGTATTCTTTTTCTTCTTTGCTAACTTCGATCTTTGCTGGTTTTAATAAATTAAACCCTGCTATAAGTGCTAGTAAAATCACTATACAACCCATCACAAAATGAGGCAAAACTCCTGCTAGTAAAAAAGTAAAACTATAACTTATCCAAAATACCCCGCCGCTTATTCTTGATTTTATATCTTTAGCTTGATTAGAAAAACTTAAAATTCCAAAAACTAAAAATAAAATTCCTACAATATAATAAAGTAAATCAAGACTTATCATCACTCAACCCTTTATAAGTTTTTTCCAATCTTTTATCAAATAAATAAAGTCTAGAGCAATGGATAATTAAAGCCAAAATTCCAGTTGGTATAGCCCAAACTGATAAATGCAATGGCTCAACAATAATACCATTGCTCTCATAAAAAGCTTTAATAAATAAAATAGAATGCACGGCTATAAAAATATCCTCTCCAAAAAATACAGCAACATTATCCGTTCCCGCAGAAAAAGCTTTGATTTTTTGACTATCTTTATGTGTTAAGTTTTTAAATTTAAGCTTAGCTGCAGCTTCTGCCATAGGGGCTATTAAAGGTCTTATCATCTGCGCATGTCCGCCTAAAGATAAAAGCCCTAAAGCTGCAGTAACTTGTCTAAAAACAAAATAACACATTAAAATTCGTCCTGTACTGGCAACTTTTATTTTGGATATTAAATTTTTAGCCTGCTCTCTTAAGCCTTTGCGTTCCAAAACAGCAAGTAAAGGTAAAATAAGCCAAATTATAGCAACATAGCGATTATCTACAAAAGATTTTCCTATATCACTAACAACCTTAACAAAATCAAAACCTGAAACAAGTCCAGCATAAATTCCAACTGAAGTTACCACTAAAAAGGGGTTAATCTTTAAAGCAAAACCTAAAACAATCAAAGGTATAGAAGCAAGAAGTAACCATTCCATCAACCATCTCCACAATATGAATTAGAAATATTATAGAAATTTTAAATTGAAGAAAAGTTTAAAAAAATATTTTTAAGAATGGAATGAGAAATTAAGTAACAAAATAAATTTTATATAAATTTAAAAAGCCTTGGAATAGTCCAAAAGCTTTTTTTGTATTATTTGTTCGCTCTTTCTATATACTCACCACGCACGGTATCAACGCGTATAACTTCACCTTCTAACACATGAAAAGGAATTTGCACTACTGCGCCTGTTTCCAATGTAGCCGGTTTTTTATTTGATCCTTGAGTATCACCCTTAAAATTTGGAGCTGTTTCGATGATTTTGAGTTCAACAACTTGTGGAACTTCTACGCCGATAGCTTTACCATTATGGAAAAGCACGTCTACCATCATACCATCAAGCATCCATTTTTTCGCCTCACCTACATCATCATCACTAATAGCTACTTGTTCATATGTTTGCGTATCCATAAATTGGCAATTTTCACCATCATCATAAAGATACTGCATAGTTTTATCTTCTAAATTTGGAGCTTCACATTTATCACCTGCATGGAAAGTTTTTTCAAGTACTTTACCATCAATAAAAGATTTGATTTTAATACGCACAAAAGCAGGACCTTTGCCTGGTTTTACATGCTGATACTCAACTATTTTAAAAGGAATTCCATCGATTTCTATTTTAAGTCCCTTTTTTAAATCACCCATTGAATAAGATGCCATAAATTTCCTTTGTTAAAAAATAAAAAACAATTTTATCAAATTTTGATTGATATCACAATAAAATTATTTTATTTGATGAAAAAATAAGTAAAATTACGTTAAAATCCAAATTTAAAGCATAGTAAATGCTCGCTTCTTTTTAGGAGAGGAAAGTCCGAGCTGCTAAAGACAAACATTCCATCTAACAGATGGCTAGGGTAACCTAAGGGATAGTGCAACAGAAAGAAAACTACCACGCAAGTGGAAAAGGTGAAACGGCGGGGTAAAAGCCCACCAGCGATTTTGGTAACAATTTCGGCTATGTAAACCCAATGTGCAGCAAGAAGGGATGGTTAGCGTCTTTGTTTTAACCCTTCGCTTGATTTTGTTTGCAAAAACAAAACTAGATAAATGAGCATTCAAGACAGAACTCGGCTTATCGCTATGCTTTTTTAAGATTTAAAATATGTCAACGCTTTTTGAAATTTTTGAATTTCAACAGCTTTTGTTTTTTTCTTTTGTTCAATCAGTATAACAGCTTCTTGCAAAAGAGCTTGAACTTGATAAAATACATCATTTGCATTTTCTTTTAAAAAATCTTCTGAAGGCGATTCTTTGGCTAAATTTTTAATAAAAGCTTTCATATCAAGTTCATCAAGTAAATTTTCAAGTTTATTGACATCTTCTTGGATTAATGCAAGTTTAAAATCACTGAGCCACTGTTTCATTGTTATGCACTTCTCTCCAAGCTTCTAGCAAACCTTTGGTTACATTTATAACTTCATTGATTCTATCTTCGTTATTTTCTAAATTTGCCAAAGATAAAAGTTGAATTTCTCTTGTATAAAGCCCGCTTAAATAATGTGCCACTTCTCCGCCTTTTTCATAGTTTAAAGTATTAATAAGCTCTATAAAAATAGCCGTGGTTCTTTTTACAAAATACACTCTTTGTTCTATATCTTCATTTCTTATGGCTACTTTAGCTCTTGCACAAAAACGCAAAATTCCCTCATAAAGCATTTCAATAAGTTTTTGCGGAGACTCTATCCCCGCTTGATTTTGAGAATAAGCATTATAAGCTAAATTATTTTGCATCTTTTTTATCCTTAATTATTAGAATTGTTTGCCGCATTAATCATATTAGTTACAGTATTTAGCTGTTGATTGAGTTTATTTAAAATACTCTCATATTGCAACCATTGATTCGCCATTGTATCATATCTTGTATCAATCATAGCCTGAGTTGAGTCTTTAGAGGTATTTAATGATTTAATATTATTTGTCAAACTCTCATCATATTTTGTAATTGAACCATCTTTTCCAGTCATCTCTTGCAACGTGGCTTTTAATTTTGAAAAAATACCTTTACCTTCTATAGGTTTAGAGGTTATATTTACATCAGACAAACCTAATTCCTTAAGAATGGTAGCATTTCCTTTGATGGAAAAATCCGAACTACCATCTCCACTAAAATTCAACTTAAACCCTTTAACACCGTTTTGATCATAGGATTCAACCTTAACTTTTAAACCTTCAATACCTTTGCTGTTTATATGATTAGCTAAATTTTGAAGCAATTCTTCCTCTGTTTTTCCTGTTAATTTAAAATTAGTACCATCAGAATTTTTAGATAAATCATATGTTTGATTATTAAAAACTATAGTAAAATCTCCTGGTTTAAAATCTAAACCTTTATTGCCAGTGCCACTAGAATCAAGATATTGATTCAAACTTCCCTGCTTAATTACTTCTCCTGTGTGATTAATGTCTTCGTATTTAGTAATATTTGAAAAAAAACTTTCAGTAGAGTCTGGATCTTCTTTAACTTTTTGTTCAAATTTAGAAGAATCAAAACTCAAAGTGCCTGCATCATTTAAACTTAAGCCAAAATCCTGCATAGAAAGCATAACCTTAGTGTTCACTTTATTACCATTTGCATCTTCAGTAGTTCCATCAACAACTTGAGAATCAAACAAATCAGCAAGAATGCTTGAGCGTATTGAATTTACTTCACTGATGCCTTGTAAAGTTCCTTTTGTTCCAGTTTCACTATTATAGTCAGTTGCAGCATTAAGATTGGTTACTAAATCATTATAAGCATCCACCAAATCTTGCATGGCTTTTGTCACACCTTCAAAATCTTGCTGTACATCAAAATTAATTTCACCTGTTTTATTTAAAGTTAAAGTCATTCCTACACCAAGATCGGTAACAGTGTTACTTGATCTAAACATCTTAATACCATCAAGTGTAAATTCTGCATTTTGCGCAGTTTGGATATGCAAAGAAGCATCCTTAATACCATAACCTTTTTTATCCTTAGCTGGATCAATAGAACTCGTTGTATCTAATTCCCATCCAAGATTTTTGAATATTGTTTCTGCCTCTGAATCACTTGTATACTTACCATTCGAATCTTTTTTTCCCGCATAGAAACTTATCGCACTGTCTTCGCCTGTTTCTTTACTGGTTAAAGTTAAGCGGTAAGGAGTGCCTTTCTCTCCTGTGTTTACAATCTTAGCAACAATCTCTCCTCCACTAGCTTCATTAATTTTATCAGCTAAATCTCTATAGGTTGTGTTTTTATCTACCGTAACAGTATATTCTTTGCCATTTGAAAAAAAAGTAAGATCGGTGGTTCCAGTTAAATTTGCATTAATAAAACCACTGTCATTTGCTAATCCTTTGCTTTGATACACATCTTTTTGTGCAAGTTGAGTAACATTGATATTCATGCTTTGTAAAGCAACACCCGAATTAACTGTAAGACTTGCTGGAGGATTATCGCTAATACTTCCTACAACTTTTCTTTTCGCAAAAACCGTAGCATCGGCTAATGATGAAACAGCCGTCTGAAAACTTAGTAATTTAGTTTTGATTTCTGTTAAATCTTTTTGTTTGGTTGTATTTTCTTCAATTTTTTTAGTATAAGGATCAATACGAGCTTTTTGCTCTGCTTCTTTTAATTTATCTATAGTATCTTGAGTTAAAACCCCAGAACCAAATCCTAAACTAGATAGACTACCAAATGCCATTTTTAACTCTCCTTATCAAATATCATTCCTATCACATCCCTAAAATACTCAGCTAATCTCATAGCTTCTTCACTAGGAATTTGACGGATTTCCCTTCCAGTGCTTTTTTCAGTCACGCTAATATACATAGAACCGATTTTATCACTATAACCAAAACGAACATTGGTATCTAGAGAATCCATTTGCTCATTTAACTTTTTTGTAATATCAGCCAACTTTTCACTCACACCTCGTTGCTGTCCATCATCGCCTTCTTGGCCTTGACTTCTATCGGTTTGAATGTTTAAACTAGCCTGTGTCTCACTTGTTCTTTGGCTAATGTTTGCCAAAGCTGTATCCATTTGCCCATTTGCCTTCGATATTTCCATTTTAAAATCCTTTTTAAAATTTCCTATTGCTAGTTAAAAGCTTATATCGACAAATTTATAAATTTATGAACACCTATAAAGAAAATTTTATTTTTCAATAATAAAAAAATAATAAGCAAAAACTGTGCCAAAATTTTAAAATAAATCTCAATTATCTTAAAAAATTTCAAATTTATTAAAAAGATCTGGATTATTTTCTAAAATATTACGCAAGATCAAATCTTCTATCACGCTTTTAGTGCAATCTGTTTGCTTAGGCCAAGCTCTTAAATAACCCTCAGCTTCACCTTTAGCACTTGCATCTACTCCAAGTCTTTCTTCTTTGATAAAAATATCTCTTTTAGCATCTATATTATTTACCACACGCCAAACAAGCATATAAGAATTTTCAAGCTTATTTTCAACATCTAAAAACACTAAAATCCTAAAATGTTTTTTAAATTCTAAAAGTTTGTCAAAACTTTGTTCGATTTTTTCTTTTTTATCAAGCAAAATACAAACTATAGGACTTTTACTTTCTTTATAAAATTGCTTTAAATTTAAAAGTTCTACCTTAGTTTTAAAAAGTTCTAGTAATTTTTCATCTTCTAAAATTTCAAGCTCTTCAACTTGTATTTCTTCGCAAGCATCAAGTCCTGCTTTACCCCCAAAACAAGAATTAGGTGAAGCATGATCTAATTGATCACAAATTCCTTCTGAAATTAAAATTTTCTTTGTATTAAAACGATCTAACATATAAGGAATTAAAGCATCATAATCTTTCAAAGAAGGTGCATTTTTATCCACAAAAATTGCATGCTTAACAAAACTCATTTGCCCTACTCCCCAAAATGCATGCATAATTTGTTGCGCATGAGCGGGATATTTTGCATCGATTTTTGCTAAGATAAGATTATGAAAGACCCCATTTTCAGGCATATTATAATCAATTAAATCAGGTACTGAAGTTTGAAGCAAAGGTAAAAAAATTCTTTCAGTACCAAGTCCCATGATCTTATCTTCTAAAGGAGGCTTTCCTACAACCGTTGCTTGATAGATCGCATCTTTTTTAGCATAAATTTTTTCTACTTTCATCACAGGAAAAAGTTCAGCAGGAGTGTAAAAACCCGTATGATCTCCAAAAGGACCTTCGATTTTAAACTCTTCTAAATCCACATAACCTTCAATAACCACATCACTATCATAAGGTACAAAAATACCATTTTCACAAGGAGTAAGTTTTGCAGGAGTTTTTTTAATAAAACCATAAAGTAAAAGTTCAAAAATTCCCTTAGGTAAAGGTGCTTGAGAACACCAAATATAAAGCGGATCTCCACCTATGGCTATACTTACAGGCATTTTTTTAAAACCAACATTTTTGTATTCGTGATAAAAATTTGCCCCATCTTTATGAATTTGCCAATGTATTAAAAGTTCATTTTTATCACTCATTTGCAAACGATACATTCCAAGATTATTTTGAGTTTTATCTAAATTTTGTGTATAAACTTGCCCCATGGTAATAAATTTACCCGCATCATCTTCCCAAGTTTTTAGTATGGGAAGTTCTTCAAGTGAGTTTAAAATTTCATAATCATACAAGGCTTTATTTTTTTTCAGTCTTTTAGGAGGAATATTTTTAAAACTTAACAAATTCATAAAAAAATCCATTTTTGCTTTAAAACTCGTAGGAATATGAAGCTTGGTGAGTTTTGAAATTTCTTCAGCCACCTCTTCATAATCACGTCCAAAAGCTAAATTTAAAGCCTTTTCATTGCAAAAAGTATTCATCAAAACAGGAAATTTATATTGTTTATTTAATTTTTTATCTATAGGATTTTTAAATAATAAAGCCTTCCCTTTTTCTCCTTTTTTAGCTTCTATATAGGCTAAATGAGCGATTTCAAGATCTACATCTACAGGCTCTTCAATTACCCTTAAAAGATCATTTTCTTTTAAAATTTGAATAAATTCTTTCATATCATACTCTCAGCTTTTTTTAAAAGTTCTTTAGCACCTTTAGCAATAAACTCCTTAGCCAAACTCTCTCCAAAACCTTTAAAATCATTCTTTTTAATCATTCTCTTATCTTTTAAAATTTCACTTCCATCGGGTAGTCCAAGTACCGCACGCACACAAATTTCATCTCCCAAGAGCTCTGCGTTAATACCTATAGGAACTTGACAACCTCCTTCTAAAGTAGCAATAAATTCTCTTTCAATGCTTGTTTCAATCAAAGCATTTTCATCATTTAAACATTTTAAAAGTTCTAAAATTTTTTCATCATTTATGCTTTCTATACCTAAAGCTCCTTGAGAAGCCGCAGGAATAAGCTCATCTTTGCTAAATTCATAAACAAAATTCACTTGCTTATCTAAGTTTAAGCGTTTAATTCCCGCCATTGCCAAAATAATCGCATCAAAATCATTATTTTTTAATTTCTCTATACGAGAATTGACATTACCACGCAAAGAAATAATATCTAAATCAGGTCTTAATAATAAAAGCTGCATCTTGCGTCTAAGACTAGTAGTGCCTATTTTTGCACCTTTTGGTAAAGAAAGAAAATCTTTATAATTTTGACTTAGCATAGCATCATTGCTTTGCTCTCTTTTACTTACCGCTGCCAAAACTAAACCTTGAGGAAAAAAACTAGGCACATCTTTTAAACTATGCACTGCTAAATGTGCTTCTTTTCTTAACATACTTTCTTCAAGTTCTTTTGTAAAAAGTCCTTTACCACCAATTTTTGCCAAAGGAGAATCCAGCAAAACATCGCCTTTTGTTTTAAAACCTTCTAAAAGCACTTCAATTTGATGTGTATTTTTTAAAATTTGGGCTACATGCTCACTTTGCCAAAGAGCCAATTGACTTTTTCTTGTTGCGATAATAAGCTTCATTTTCTATCCTCTATAATTTCAACATCAATGATTTCTTCATTAGAATTTTGATACTCTTGCTTGGTGTATTGATATTTTGATTTAGTTATTAATTTCAAAGCAATACCAAAGAAAAATACAAAAATCCCAAAAACACTTGTAATAATCCCTGGAAAAACAAGTAAAAACCCTGCGATAACAAAAGAAAATTGTGTTAACATATCCTTTAGGCCACCCATTTGAAACTCAAGCATATTTTTCCAAAAAATTCCCAATAAAACCGCACCAAAAATCATACTCAAAAGTATGAAAAATAAAAAATTACCAAAACCAAAAAACACTATAAAAAGTATACTTGCAATAATTTCAAGTACAAATAAAGGACTTAAACTTAATTTATAATTCATAACACTTTCTTTTTAAGAATTTCCATAAGTTCATCAGTTTTTATAAGTTCTTTTACCAAATCTTCTCTTTGGATAAGCTCTATTTCATTATTTTCTAATCCCTTGCCAATAACTAACGCATAAGGAAAACCCATAAGTTCAAAATCATTCATTTTAACCCCAAAACGCTCATTTCTATCATCAAGCAAGACTTCTAATCCAAGATTAGTTAAATCCTCATAAAGCTTATTGGCAAATTCTAAAGCCTTTTCATCTTTGAGATTTGAAACAATAATTTCAAGCACAAAAGGAGCTAAAGTTTTATTCCAAATACATCCTTTTTCATCATGATTTGCTTCAATAGCTACAGCCAACAAGCGTGAAACACCTATGCCGTAACATCCCATATAAAAAGGCTGACTTTTGCCATTTTCATCTAAGAAATTTGCATTCATCGCTTTGGAATATTTTTGTCCTAGCTTAAAAATATGCCCTACTTCTATACCTTTACTTTGTTTTAATTTTGCTCCACATTTAACACAGCAATCCCCTTCTTTAACTTCAATCAAATCTTTAAAACGATCTTTATTTAAATTTACAACATCAATACCGATTAAATGATAATCTTTTTCATTCGCACCCATAATCATTTGCTTTTCGTTTTCAAGCTCAAAATCTATATAAAAATCTATATCTTTTAATCCCACAAAACCTATAAAACCAGCTACTAAGCCAGCTTTCTCCAATTCTTCTTCGCTCGCATCGACTAGTTCAAGGGCACTGCAAGCATTTTGAGCCTTGATTTCTTGCAAATCATCACTTCCTCTTATAAAAAACACAACTAATTTGCTTTCATTTTCATAAATAGCTTTTTTTACCACTGCTTTAATCGTATAAAAAGCATTAATTTTAAAAAATTGTGCTAAAGAATCTATAGTTTTAATATTTGGAGTGTGAAATTTACTTGCATAATTTGCTTCAGGACGCTCATCTTGACAAGTTTTTTTAGCTCTTTTTGCAGCTTCAACATTAGCCGCATAATCACAATTTTCACAAATTAAAATATCATCTTCCCCATTTTTTGCCAAAACCATAAATTCCTTAGAACCACTTCCACCAATAGCCCCACTATCAGCTTCAACTGCTCTAAAATCAAGCCCCATTCTTTGTAAAATTTGAGAATAAGTTTTATACATAAGCTCAAACTCACGCCCTAAATCTTCTTCATTAGCATGAAAACTATATCCATCTTTCATTAGAAATTCACGACATCTTAAAAGCCCAAATCTAGGCCTTGCTTCATCACGAAATTTAAGTCCAATTTGATATAAATGCAAAGGAAGTTGTTTATAGCTTGTGATTTTGTTTTTTACCAAAGAAAGCATAGCTTCTTCATGTGTTGGACCTAAAACAAATTCATTTTCTTTTCTGTCTTTAAAACGCAAAAGTTCTTTTCCAAAAACATTATAACGCCCACTTTCTTGCCACAAACTTGCAGGAGTGATAAAACTAAGATTTACTTCTTGTGCTCCAGCCTTATCCATTTCTTCTTTAACTATATTTTTAATCTTGTCTAAAACTCTTTTTCCCAAAGGCAAGAAATTATAAAGTCCGCTACCAATTTGTTCTACAAAACCCGCACGCGTTAAAAAAATATGACTAGGTAAACTCGCATCTTTTGGCGCTTCTTTTAAACTTGGTGCATAAAATTTAGTAAATCTCATCATTATTCTCCATATCAAATTCACATTTATATTGATTCAAACCTTCAAGATTATTTTGCAAATCAAAAACATAACGCATAGCATTAATCACTGTATCGCTTTGCATTTTACCTTGTAAATGTTTCAAATTTACAGTAGGCGTGTGTAAAAAAGCCTTAAAAACTTGATGAATCAACTTTCTAGCCTCTTCTTTATCAGATTTTTTCAAATATCCTTTTTTTAACGCAATTTCAAGTTGTTTATCTGCATATTCTTTAGCTTGCAAGCGTATAGCTTTGATAATAGGCATCAAAGCCAAATCGTTTAAATACCTAAAAAATTCACTTGTTTCACGACCTATTATCCCATAAGCCATACGAGCTTCTTGTTCTCTTAGTGCTAAATTTTTTTGAACCACAATTTCAAGATCATCTACAGCAAAAACAGATATATTTTCATTTTCATTGATATCAATATCCCTTGGAACTGCAATATCAAAAAAATACCTTTTATAAGAAAGTTCTTCTACTAAAGAATTTGTAATAATAGCATTTGGTGCATTGGTAGCTGAGAAAAAAAACTCGTATTGATTTAAATATTTTTTTAAATTTTCTAAACTATCATATTCGCTTAAAACACCAAGTCTCTCACACAAATCTTTAGCTTTTTGTAAATCACGATTTAAAATAATCACCTTAGCACCCGCAGCAATTAAATGTTTTGCCGCAAGTTCTCCCATCTCTCCAGCTCCAATAACAACAGCTTTTTTTTGCGTTAAATCTGCAAGTTCTTTTGCTTTTGCCACGGCAACGCTAGCTACAGAAATAGAATTTTTAGAAATTTGAGTTTCATTGCGTACCTTAGCAGCACATTTAAAAGCACTATGTACCGCTCTTGAAAGATGTACTCCACAAAAATTATTTTTTACAGCAAAAGCAAAGGCATCTTTTAATTGTCCTGCTATCTGAGTTTCTCCAACCACCAAACTATCCAAAGAACTTGCTACAGAAAAAAGATGGTGGATTGCTCCACTATCTTCAAAAATATCAGCTTTTTCAAGTAAAATATCTTTATCAACATCACAAAGTAAAGCCAAAGATTTAACAATAAACTCCGCACAGGCCATTTTTACAAAAGCAACAATTTCAACACGATTGCAAGTGCTTATAACCAAACATTCTTCAATATTTTCATGAGTGCTAATGATTTTTAAAAACTCACTTTTTTTAGCTTCATTGGAAAAGCTTAACTTTTCCCTTAAGGCAATATCTGTATTTTTATGAGTAAAAGATATACAATAATACATTAAAATTCCCTATCTATCATAGCTTTAATAATATCATTAAGCTTGTTATTATCATATTTTTCAATTGCTTTTCTAGCCTTTTTTGCATAAGTTTTAGCTTCTAAAATAGCTTTTTCTAAAGCTTTTTGTTCTTCAAATTTAGTTTTTAGCCATTCTTTTTCATTTTCATTTAAATCTTTTTTAAATAAAGTCTGCAAATATATCCTATCTTGTTCTTGTAAATTTTCATAAAGATAAATATAAGGCAAGGTAGTTTTACCCTCTTTAAAATCATTCATAGCAGGTTTTCCAAGAATTTTTTCATCACTCTTAATATCTAAAATATCATCAATCATCTGAAAAGCAAGTCCTAAATTTTTACCATATTCTGCAAAATCTTTTTCATATAATCCAGCCAAAATAGCTCCGCATCTAGCACTTGCTTCAATCAAAACAGCTGTTTTATTATAGATCATTTTCAAATAAGCTTCTTTATTGATATTAAATTTCTCTCCCAAATCAACATCCATAAGTTCGCCTATAGCAAGCTTTACAACAGCATCTGAAATAATACTTGCAAATCTAGCATCCATTTTGCTTAATTCATAAAAGGCTTTTGAATACAAAATATCGCCCAACATAAGAGCATTTTTTGTACCAAATTCAGCATTAACAGATCTTGCTCCACGCCTTAATTCACTCTCATCGATAATATCATCATGTAATAAACTAGCAAGATGTATCAATTCTATAGCCGCACAAATTTTAAAAGCAATCTCACTCTCATCTGCGATAGCTAATAATAATTTAGAGCGTAATTTCTTTCCTGATTTTACATTTGAAAGCATATTTAAAATAGGTTCATAGCCAAGTTCTTGTAAAAACTGTTTTATTAATTCATCTATTTTTTGCACTATCTTTTCCTTGTTAATTGCTATTATTATTTTCTTTGCTTGTTAATGGTTTTACCTGAGGTTCGTTAAAATTAATCATAGGAACAACCTGATTATTTTGCGGTGGATTTTGTAAAGCTTTTTTTCTCGGATCTAAAAATTCTACCATTAAGCGAGATTCCTTATCTTCTATATAAACCGTAAAAGTTGCTAAACCTTTATTATAACCACTAAATTCTAAAATAAGTCTTGCTCTATCAATGTGTGGATTGGTATAATCAGGTATTAAAGTTTGAGTTACCCAATCTAAATTTCTTCTTAAACTCATCACAAATTGACGCGGATATTTGCGAAATTTCGAATGTACGATGATATTAGTATTATCAAACAAAGTCCAATAAAAATCAAAATTTTGCACCTTATCTTCATAGCCTATTTCTTTAATCTGCACACTAGCTCTCTCATCTTTTTTAAGTATAAATTTATAAGTATAATCAAAAGTTGGTTCAGATGCTAAAACATTACTAAAAATAAAAAAAATACAAATTAAATAGGGGCTTATTTTAAACAATTTTAGCCTTCGTGTCCTAAAATTTTTGCGCCCAATTCTATATAAATATCATTTTGCCTTTCTTCTATGAAATCACCATTTTCTAATATGAAATTTTTTACATCCATTTCTGTTAGACCTTGTTTTTCCAAAAGTTCCACCATAGCAATATGATCAGCAAAAAATTCCTCAAAAACTTTTTCTAAGGCTCCTAAATTTCCATTTTGTATAATTTCTATAAATTTTTCTTTTGGAGTTTTATTAAACATTTCATCAAAAAAATCCATTAATTTTCCTTGAAAATATAAGTTTTTGATTATAAAATTTTAATCGTTAAAAGTAGCTAAATTAAAATAATTAAAATTTAAATTTTATTTGCAATGTGTAAAATTTTAGAAGTTAAATTCCGCATGATGCGGAATTTATTATGAATGTGGTTTTGCTTGAGTGGCGTATTTTACACCCAGATCAAAAGCTTTAGCATTTGCATCACGAGTTTTTGCAGGAACCATATGAAGCATAGTGTCTTTTAAAACATCTAAATCTATACATTTACTCATATAAGCAGCAATTGCAAGTGCTACAACTGATTGAGTAGCCACATTTCCTACCTCATCTTTAGCTATGGTAATAATAGGAATTTCAAAAATTTGCCATTTTTTATAATCTTCACTTTCAGGATGTACTAAATTTGGCTCTACAACTATGATACCTCCTTCTTTTACACCCCCACGAAAACCTTTATAACCCTTATCTGCAGTCGAAAGCATAAAATCTACTTCCCCTTCTACAGCATAAGGAAATAAAATTTCTTTATCATCGATGATAATATCCACCTTAGTAGGGCCACCACGCACTTGTGAAGTGTAAGTAGAAGCCTTAAAAGCTTGACGACCTTCTTTAATGGCTGCTTCTGCTAAAATTTCTCCTGCGGTGATAACACCTTGTCCGCCTTCACCGCCAAATCTTAATTGATATTTCATTTTAAAGCTCCTAAATCCACCATTCTTTTTTCTTTGGCTGCACGACGTACTTCTTCATAAGCGTGGCAGTATTCTGGCTGAGAATTATCTTCATGTAAAATTCCTGTTGGAAATTTATCTTTTCTTTCTTCAAAATCCATGCTTTCAAATTTAGACTTATCCACAACACGATTTTTAATCCAATCAAGCATAGCCACTGCTTCACCCATTTTATTTTTTCTACCTAGGTTAATATGACAATTTGAGAAAACATCAACAAAGCTATAACCTTTGTGTGCTAAAGCTTTATAAATTAAATTTTCTAATTTATTTGCCTCAATAACATTTCCTCTTGCCACGAAAGAAGCTCCAGCGGCTTTAGTTAATTCGCAAGCATCAAAATTTGGATCGATATTTCCAAATTGTGCAGTTACTGTATAAAAACCTTTTGGAGTAGTTGGAGAAGTTTGAGAATTAGTAAGCCCATAAATAAAATTGTTGATTACAATATGAGTTAAATCTATATTTCTACGACATCCATGTATAGTATGATTTCCACCAATTGCTAAAGTATCACCATCGCCACTTACTACAATAACATGTTTGCTAGGATTGGCTAGTTTTATGCCTGTTGCATAAGCAATAGCTCTACCATGAGTAGTGTGCACGGTATTGCAATTTACATAAGAGCTCATTCTACCGCTACATCCTATACCTGAAACAAGACAAACATCATCCATATTCCAACCCAGCTTTTCTATCGCGCGGATAATACATTTTAAAACTACACCATCGCCACAACCCCAACACCATTGAGTAGGAAGTTTATCAGTTCTTAAATATTCATCATAATTAAACGCCATTTTATATATTCTCCTTTACTTTAGCAATGATTTCGCTAGGTGTTATAGGACGACCATTTGCACGATGTAAGCTAATAAAATCACGACGAGAACTTACTCTTTCAATCTCCTCAAGATACTGTCCCATATTTAATTCGCTTACCATTACCTTTTTAAATTTGTTTACCACTTCAGCAATTTTCTTTTCAGCTACAGGATAAAGTGTGATAGGACGGAAAAGTCCTACCTTAATACCCTCTTCTCTGAGCCTATTGATAGCTTCTTTAGCAGAACGACTTACGCTTCCGTAAGCTATGATTAAAAATTCAGCATCATCAAGCATATATTCTTCATAAGTACAAATATCATCTTGGTTGTTTTTAATTTTACCTATAAGTCTTTCCATGTTTTTCTTAACTATAGCGCCATCTTCTGTTGGAAAACCTATATCTCCATGATGAAGTCCGGTTACATGATAGCGATAGCCAGTAAAAAATGGATTGAGTGTTGCAGGTTCATTTTCGCCCGCTGCATAAGGTTTATAATCTTTTTTATCGCCTGTGAATTTTTTACGATTAATAATTTCTATATCTTTTAAATCAGGCAATACCGCTTTACCATTCATATGCCCTACAGTTTCATCCATAAGTAAAAATACAGGAGTCATATACTTTTCAGCCAAATTAAACGCTCTTATGGTTTCTGTATAAGCTTCTTCTAAACTCGCTGGTGCGATAGCCACACTAGCAAAATCCCCATGAGTAGGTGCTTTTGCTTGAAATAAATCCCCTTGAGCCACCCTTGTTGGAAGACCTGTCGAAGGACCACCTCTCATAACATTTACAATCACAAGTGGAATTTCAGCAATAAATGCAAGTCCTATTTGCTCTGCTTTTAAAGAAATTCCTGGACCGCTACTTGCAGTCATGGATTTTACTCCACTCATTGCCGCACCAATAGCCACGCTAATACCTGAAATTTCATCTTCCATTTGTATAAAAGTTCCATCATTTGCAGGAAGCATATGGCTTAATTCATGAGCTATCTCACTACTAGGAGTAATAGGATAACCTCCAAAAAATTTACATCCACAATCAATCGCAGCTTTGGCGATTAAAACATTACCTGTTGCTATAACTTCTCTCATTATTTTTCCTATGCTAATTTTTTGTATTTGTTATTTTTTACGGCTACAGCTCTATCTTTAGCCTCAGCAGTAAGTTTGGCAAATTTAAATTCATCTCTTTTTGCCACCATAATAGCAAAATCAGGGCAATGTGTCTCACACTCGGTACAGCCTATACAGGATTCAGGGTGTACCACCTCTATCATTTGTCCTAAAACCGCATGCACATCATCGCGCATAGCTAAAACCCCAGCGGGGCAATAGCTAACACAAATATTGCATGCTTTACATCTATGCTCATCTACCCAAACAGGGGTATCTTTTGGAGCTGTCATACTCATGTTTTTTCCTTTATTAACCTAATATTTTTTGAATTTCTTCACCAATTAAAGCCGGAGAATCCACCACATGAATTCCATAGCTTTTTAAAGCTTCTTTTTTAGCTGCAGCGCTTTCATCAGCACTTCCTACTATGGCACCTGCATGCCCCATTCTTTTGCCTTTAGGAGCAGTTGCACCTGCAATGAATGCTACCACAGGTTTGCTAATATTTTCTTTAATAAATTTAGCCGCTTCCACTTCCAAACTACCACCAATTTCACCTATCATTACAATAGCTTTAGTTTCATCATCTTTTTGGAATTCACTTAAAAGTTCTTTATAAGCAAGACCTATGATAGGATCACCACCAATTCCTACTGCAGTAGAAATTCCATAACCACCTTGAACTACCTGATTAGCAGCTTCATAAGTTAAAGTTCCACTTTTTGAAATAAGCCCCACGCAACCTTTTTTAAAAATAAAACCTGGCATAATACCTAATTTGCATTCTTCAGAAGTGATAATACCTGGACAATTTGGTCCAATGATTTTCATACCCTTTTTATTGGCATATTGCTTAGCAAACATCATATCTTTTACAGGCGTATGTTCTGTGATTACAACTGCAAGCTTAATACCCGCATCAGCTGCTTCAATCACGCTATCACCCACAGCAAAAGCAGGGACAAAGATCAAGCTCACATCAGCCTTTGTTGCTTTAACCGCATCTGCAACGGTATCAAAAACTGGTTTACCTAAATGAGTTTGTCCACCTTTATGAGGGGTGACACCTCCAACTATATTTGTACCATAAGCCATGCATTGCTCAGCGTGAAAAGTTGCTTCTTTACCCGTAAAACCTTGAACTATTACTTTTGTATTTTTATTAACCAATATACTCATTTTCTATCCTTATCCTACTAAACTTTTTACAAGCTCTGCACCGTTTTTAAGATTGGTTGCTGCTTTGATATTTTTAAGATTTGAATTATCTAAAATTGTCTTTGCTTCTGCTGCATTAGTGCCATCAAGACGCACTACGATAGGAATGTTCACCTCAACATTTTTAGTTGCCTCCAAAATACCATTTGCGATTCTATCACAACGAACAATACCACCAAAAATATTGATAAATATTACTTTAACATTTTTATCTCTTAAAATGATTTCAAAAGCTTTTGCAACTGTTTCAGCAGATGCGCCACCGCCCACATCTAAGAAGTTTGCAGGTTTTGCACCACTATAATTGATAATATCCATTGTTGCCATAGCAAGTCCTGCACCATTTACCATACAAGCAACATCACCGTCTAATTTTACATAACTTAAACCAAATTCAGCTGCTTCTCTTTCAGCAGGATTTTCTTCTGTGATATCTCTAAGTTCGGCAATCTCTGGATGGCGATAAAGTGCACTGTCATCAAAACTACATTTTGCATCAAGAGCGTAAAAATCTCCTTCTGCAGTTTTAATTAAAGGATTGATTTCAAGCATATTCATATCTTTATCCATATAAAGCTTATAAAGTTTTGCTATCATAGAAATAAGTTTTTTGCTTTCATCTTTATCTAATCCTAAAACCTTTGCCACTTCAAGACCATGAAACATTTTAAAGCCAATTTGTGGATCAATGCCTACTTTTGCGATTTTTTCAGGGCTTTCTTTAGCCACTTTTTCTATATCCATCCCCCCTTCACTTGAAGCAATGATTGTAATTTGTTCTGCCATTCTGTTAAATAAAATAGCCAAATAATATTCTTTTACTATATTTGCACCACTTTCTATATAAAGTTTTTGCACGAGCTTACCTTCAGGTCCTGTTTGATGAGTTACTAAATTCATTCCTAAAATTTTACTTGCATAATCTTTTACCTCATCTAAATTTTTAGCGATTTTAACACCACCGCCAAGACCACGACCACCTGCATGGATTTGAGCTTTCACAGCCCAAACGCTACCGCCTAATTCTTTAGCATTAGCCACAGCTTCATCTACGCTAAATGCAACTTTTCCCTTTAAGGTAGGGATGCTATTGTCTGCAAAAATTGCTTTTGCTTGATACTCATGTATGTTCATTTATTCTCCTTTATATTGATATTTGATTAAAGATTTTTCTAATTTGTCTTTTTCTTGCAAACTAAGATCCATTTTCATGATTTCAATCACACCTTCAAGTCCTAATCTTGCCATAACTCCTAAGGCTTTGTTTTGCACTCCAAATTCCCCATGTAAAATCACACTCATAGGTAAAAACTCGCCACTTCTTATGGACTCAAGCATTCTTATACAAGCACTAGCAGGGGCTAAATAAGCTGAAGTTTTAAGATGTTTGATTACTTTAGCTCCACCTGTTTTTACTTCATTTTCTAAATCATCAAATTCTTCTTCATTTAAAAATTCGCTTATATTTTTATTTTTAACACTTGCGTAAGATTTTACCAAAACCATATCATCATTATGAAAACCAATAAGTCTTGTATCCACACTTGACATTTTGACATTAAGTTTTTTGGCAAGCTCATACTTAAATCTTGCATTGTCTAAAACTCCCGCCATGGCTATAATTTTCTTTGATGAAAAAATCCCGCTTTCATAAAGAGTATTAAGTAGAAAATCCACAGGATTAGTTAAAATAATAAAAAGCGGATCTTCTGTAAAATCTTTAATTTTTTTAGCACAATCAAGCATAATGCTTGTATTCAACTGAAGCAATTCTTCTCTACTTTGCCCATCTTTTCTAGCAAAACCTGCACTAAAAAGCACTATATCTGAATTTTTGGTATGAGTATAATCTTTAGCGCAAAGTAAATCTATATTTAAATTTAAAGCAGCTATGCTTTGAGTAAGTTCTAGTTCTTTTGCATAAAGCAAATCCTCATTGATATCTACTAAAACAATTTCATTTGCTATTTCTCTTAAAATCAAAGCATAAGCTACGCTTGAGCCCACATTGCCAGCCCCTATAACAGTGATTTTCATCTTTGTCCTATTTTTTCTAAAATAGCGTTAAAAGTTGCACTTGGACGCATGATTTTATTTGCTTTTTCATCATCAAATTTATAATACCCACCCAAATCCACTTTCACACCTTGTGCATTGTTAAATTCGGCTCTGATTTTTTCTTCATTAGAAGAAAGCTCTAGGGCAATATCTTTAAAAAAGCTTTGAAGCTCCATATCACTTGCCTGTCTTGCTAAATGATTTGCAAAATACATTGCTAAGTAAAAATGACTTGTTCTATTGTCATCTTCTTTAACTTTTCTTGATGGAGCTTTATTATTTTCAAGCCATTCGCCTATAGCCTCATCAAGACATTCTGCTAAAACCTTAGCTTTATGATTACTGCACTTATTTGCATAAAATTCCAAACTTGCTTGCAAAGCCAAAAATTCACCCAAACTATCCCAACGCAGATGATTTTCTTCGACTAATTGTTCTACTTGTTTAGGTGCTGAACCCCCTGCTCCTGTTTCAAACATAGCTCCACCCTTTAACATAGGCACAACAGAAAGCATTTTTGCACTTGTTCCAAGCTCTAAAATAGGAAAAAGATCGGTTAAATAATCCCTTAAAACATTACCCGTGATAGAAATAACATCTTTACCTTCTCGGATTAACTCTAAACTTCTTAAACAAGCTTCTTTTGGAGTTAAAATGGCTATATTTTTACCCTTTTCTTTTAAACGATTTTGTACCAAAGTTATCATGATTTTATTACTAGCTCTTTTGCTATCTAACCAAAAAATAGCTTCGGCTCCACTAAGTTCTGATCTTTCTATACCTAAATCAATCCAATTTAACACCGCATCAAATTTAGCCTGATTAGCTCTATAAATATCACCTTTTCTAACCTTATGTTCTAATAAAACTTTACCGTTAGAAACTATTTTAAAAGTTCCTTCTTCTTTAGCCACAAAGGTTTTATCGTGCGAGCCATATTCTTGAGCCTTTTTAGCCATTAAACCTACATTAGATACACTGCCAAGTTTTGAAGGATTTAAAGTGCCATTTTTATGTAAATCTTCAATAACCGCCTCATAAATAGTCGCGTAAGTTTGATCAGGAATTACGGCATTTGTGTCCTTTTCCTTACCTTCCTTATCCCACAATCTTGCGCCATTTTTAAGCATTGCAGGCATAGAAGCATCCACAATAACATCGCTTGGAACATGAAGATTTGTAATGCCTTTATCGGAATTTACCATAGAAATATCAGCAGATTTAGCTAAAATTTCATTGTATTTTTTTAGAATTTCATCTTTTTTGCTTGAATTTTCGATCTTACTTAAAAGCTCACTTAAACCATTATTTGGATTAATGCCTAATTTTTCAAATTCATCTTGAAACTCGATAAATAATTCTTTAAAAAATACTTTTACCGCATAACCAAAAAGTATAGGATCACTTACTTTCATCATTGTAGCTTTTAAATGCAAAGAAAAAAGCACATCATCATCTTTGCTTGCTTTAATTTCTTTTGCATAAAATTCCTGAAGTTTTTGCACATCCATAAAAGTAGCGTCTAAAATTTCATTTTTTTCAAGTTTTAAGCCCTCTTTTAAAATTTCATTTTTACCATCAACGCTTGTAAATTCTATATTAGCCACACAATCTTGATCGATTAAAACCGCTTTTTCATTAGAGAAAAAATCCCCTTCTTTCATGTAAGAAACACGAGTTTTTGAGTTTGGATTAAACTCAACCACACGATAAGGATTGTTTTTTGCATAGTCTTTTACCGCTTTTGTTGAACGACGATCTGAATTTCCTTGTCTTAATACAGGATTAACCGCTGAACCTAAAACTTTTTGATATTTTGTTTTAATTTGCAATTCTTCATCATTTTTTGGCTCATCTGGGTAATTTGGTAACATATAACCCTTATCTTGCAATTCTTTAATCGCCGCCTTAAGCTGAGGAATAGAAGCTGAAATATTTGGGGTTTTAATAAGATTTGCATCCGATCTTTTGACAAGCTCGCCTAAAAGCTCTAAAGCATCTTCACATCTTTGCTCCTCTTTTAAATACTCACTAAAAGTAGCTAAAATCCTTCCAGATAAAGAAATATCCGAGGTTTTTACTCCTATATGTGCCCTACTTAAAAAAGCTTTCACTATAGGCAAAAACGAATAAGTCGCAAGAGCTGGGGACTCATCTGTTAAGGTATAAGTAATTTGCATTTTTAGTCCTTTAAAATACTTATTTTTATTTTCATTTTTAAGTATATTACAAATAAAAAAAAATGCAAGAGTAAGTTTAAAGTTTGTTTTAGTTTTCAAACAAACTTTAAATATTTTTAATTAAGTAAATTAGCAGGAAGTTGTATGATATTTTTAATAAGATTAAAAGGGGTTTTTAGAGTATCTGTTAAAATTTCGGTATGAAATTTAGGGTCATCTATACTTCCATCTATTTTTAAGTTTGTGCTAATTTCTTGATTTTTACCTAAAATTACATAATTTAAAATTGGAACCTTGGATATAGCTTCTGAAGCTGATTTTAAAGTTTTAAGCTCTAAACTAAAATCCACTGTATTTAATCTTAAATTTGCTGATCCTAAACCATATATATCTACACTATCGCCGTTTAAATTAATAGCCAAAACACTTAAAAGATCTTTTTTTCTATTAAAAATAATCTTTCCATCATGTAGGCTTAAACCTTTTTGATTAAAAGTTGGAGATTTAAACATCAATAAACTTGGTACAGTATCGATAAAGGAAATAAGCTGATTTATACCTCTTAAATCCTTCACATAAGTATTTTTAAAATCGATCTGTCCATCAAAATACTCCAATCCACTTCCTTTTATACTTAAGTTAAACACTCCATCTTGAACAGCTTGTTTTTGTAAAAACTCATTTAAATAATTATCATCAATATTGCTAACGTTTAAATTTAAATCATTAGAAGAATAATAAAGATCAAATTTTGCATTTCCTCTAGAACCTTTAAGATCCAAAGCATTACCTTTTAAATCAGCCTCTACCCTATCAAAAGCCAAAGTTTTATTAGAATCTGGCAAAATTAAAGCTACATTTGCTCCACCAAAACTAATATTTTGGGTATTAGTAGAAATATCAAATGTTGAATTTGAAGAGTTGGAATCTTTTTTATAAATATAACTTAAATTTTTCAAATGAATTTCTTTATTATCAGAACTTATTTTAGCACTTGCCGTATCACTTTGAGTATGAATTTCCATAATGCCCTTATTTTTTACAATATCAAAGCTATCATTTTCATAAGGAGTTTGACCGTTGATAAGTAAATTATTTTTAAAATAAGCATCATTAACGCTTGCATTAAAATCTTCAAAATTTAAAGTTTTATAATAAACATTTTTAGCATCAATAAACCCAAACTTTTTAAGTAATGGAGAAAATGAAAATAAAATCTTAGGATTATTAAGATTAGCCTCAAGTCCATCTTTAAAATTTAAAATCAAATTCCACTGAGGAATGCTAATGTTAACATTTTGCGAATAATCTAATTTTACTTCTGCATTTTGATTTTTTAAATCTAAAAGCTCCCCATTGTCAAAATAAAGCCTTGAAATCTGAGTATTGAAATTTCCTTGTTGTTTTTGCAAGTCAAATTTAGCATTAAAATCAGCCTCTAAAAAGCCATTTTTAACACTAGCATTTTCTATATTTAAATCATTTTGATTTAATTTTACAAATGCTTTTGTAATATTAAAATCAGCCAAAGAAATACTAGCATTCTCTAAAGCTAAAATACCACTATAAGAAATTTCACCCTTATCATGAAAATCAATTTTAAGCTCTAAATCACTTTTAATTTTTCCGCTTTTTTGATAAAAAGGTAATGAAAAATGATAATCCTCTAAAGCTTTAGCAAGTTTTTCGTCAAATTTTAGATTATCAGACTTAATGCGCAAATAAATCCCAGCTTTTTTTTCATCAAACAAATCATATAGATAAACCTTACTAGAACTTAAATCAGCACCATTATAGAAAGCTTTATTAAAGACAAAATCAAGCTTTTGTTTGTTTAAATTTAAATCGAGTTTTGGAATTTCAATAGCATTCATTTTATCATCCAAACGAACTTTGACATTATTAACATAACCTGATGCGCTAATATTGTCTAAATAATAATTATCTTTAGTAAAATCTATAAAGCCCTGCAAATAATCTAAATGATAAAATTCTCCCTTAGCCCTATATGCTACCCAAAGATTTAAACTCTGCGGAAGTTCTATTCTTTTATTAACTCTTTTAAAAATTTCCGTAATATTTCTAATGTTTAAATCTTCTATTTTATAAGCTAAATTTTTATCTTTGTAAGAAATACTTGCGTTAAAGTCAAATAATTCTCCACTTGCTCTACCTTGAAAATAATAAAACTCGCTCTTAGTATTGATACTTAAATTTCCATCAATATTTAAATCATAATCTTTTAATAAAAGTTTTTTAATATCAGCTATAAGTTCTTTATTTTGACGCTGCAATGTTAATTTTAAAAATAACAAATCATTATCTATAAAAAATTCATTATCTTTAAATAAAATACGCACATGATTATCTTTTATATTTAAATTTTGTATATCAATCTCTTCAACAAAAGTATATAGATATTTTAAATTTTTTGTTATTTTTAAAATCTCTGTTGAAGCATTATCAGAAGAGTGAGTTTGTGATGAAATTTCGGAATTTTGAGTCTCATTTATAGTGATATTTTTTGCTCGTACAATTAATTTTTTATCTAATTTAATATATAATTGTTCCAATTTTAAAAAATCAAATTGGATACTAGAGATGACAATCCCATTTTTAAGCACTATAAACAAAGCTAATATAAGCACAACAAAAAATACAACAATATATAAAATTTTCTTTTTCATACGCAACTTCTTTTTGATATTTATTTTGGGGATTTTTTATTATCTAACTCAGCCTTTAAAAAGCAATTCTGTGGTATTTATTCCCCAAGGTTCAATTTCTCAAATTATAACATATTTAAAGCAAAATAAATATCAGATGAGTAGTATTGATAAATATATTTTATTTTTTTTAGGACACCCTCAATCAGGCTGGATCAACATAGGTACAAAAGATTTAAATAGGGCTGAATTTCTACATAAACTCACTATTGCTAAAGCAGCACTTCAAACCATTACTCTTATCCCAGGAGAAACAAGCGTAATCTTTTTAGAACAAGCAGCCAAACAACTTGAACTTGATAAAGATATGCTTTTAAAAGAATTTCAAGCTCAAGCTCCTTATGATGAAGGAGTTTTTTTACCAGAAACTTATAAAATCCCAAAAGGCATTACAGAAAATCTACTCATTCAAATGCTTTTAAACCATGCTGAAATTTCCAATAAAAAAACTTCTGAGAAAATTTTTGGTGATTATAATCCAAAAAAATGGCACCAATATATCATCATCGCTTCTGTAATACAAAAAGAAGCTGCTAATGACAATGAAATGCCTATAGTTGCAAGCGTAATCTATAATCGACTTAAAAAAGGTATGAAGCTTCAAATGGATGGAACTTTAAATTATGGAATTTACTCCCATGTAAAAGTTACCCCACAAAGAATAAGACAAGATAATAGCTCTTATAATACCTATAAATTTACAGGATTGCCTAAAGAAGCGGTTTGTAATGTTTCTTTAGCTGCTATTCGTGCAGCTATTTTTCCTTTAAAGACAGATTATTTATATTTTGTGCGTGATAAAAACACTGGAGTTCATATTTTTAGCACAAATATAGATGATCACAATAAAGCCATAAATTTACAAAAAGGAAAATAATTTTGATATTTTTGTACAAAATAGTTAAATTGGAACAGTATTTGCTTGTTAATATTAAAAATTATAAAAAGGATAAAAAATGATTAACCCATTTAAATCAAAAGAACTGGTCACTGGTGCTTTAGCGGGTAGAAATCTAAGAAATCAACTCATCAATGCCAATCTTGCAAATGTTGATACTCCTTTTTATAAAGCAAGAGATATTGAATTTGAAACAGCTTTGGTAAATCGTGCAAATGAAATTTTCAAAAAAAATGATAATAAAGAATTGCAATTAGCCGTAACTGAAGAAGGGCATCAAAAACCTTGGAAATTCCCTGATCCTAGTAAATCTACTATTTACTTAAGAGATGGTCATTTAGCAAGAAATGATGCAAATACTGTTGATCTAGATGTAGAAACCACAGAAATGAGTAAAAATACAGTTATGATAACAGCTCTTGATGGAGTTTTAAGAAGACAAAGCAATATCTTTAGTTCTATACTTGATGCAAGCTCTAAATTAAGTTAAAGGTAAATTATGGCATACTTAAGTGATTTTGATATTAGTGGTTATGGTTTAAGTGCTCAACGTTTTAGAATGAATGTTATTAGCTCTAATATAGCTAATGCAAATACTACAAGAACAGCTGAAGGTGGGCCTTATAGAAGACGCGAAGTGATCTTTAAAGCAACAGATTTTGATAAGCTTTTAAATGAGCAAATTAACAAAGATAATAATTTTTTAAAATATGAAAATCCTTTAAATGATCCAAGTTCGCCAGAAGAAGCTAAACCTCCTATTCAAAGTGTTGTAGTGGATAAAGTGGTCAGAGATGACAAAGATTTTCGTATGAAGTATGATCCAAGCCATCCTGATGCAAATGCTGAAGGTTATGTAGCGTATCCAAATGTAAACCCTGTCATTGAAATGGCAGATTTGATTGAAGCTACAAGAGCTTATCAAGCCAATGTAAGCGCTTTTACAAGTGCAAAAACTATAGCTCAAAGTGCGATTGATTTATTAAGAGGATAATAAAAAATGAACAATATTAATGATTTAAGATTAAATAATAATATTTCAAATACCAACAAAAGTCAAAATTCCACAGGAATTGGTGATGAATTTGCCAAGATGCTTAAAAATGAAATCGATGATTTAAATAAAGCACAAGAAAGTGGAGAAGCTGCAATGACAGACATTGCCACAGGACAAGTAAAAGATTTACATCAAGCAGCTATAGCTATCACTAAAGCTGAAAGCAGTATGAAATTTATGCTAGAAGTAAGAAATAAAGCGATCAGTGCTTATAAAGAAATCACAAGAACTCAAATTTAAACCCTAATGCAAGAATATAAAAAAAATAGGGTTTCAAAAGTTGCCTTTGCCTACTGCATGGCACTTTTGTTTATGATTATTTTTATCAGCTCTACTTTTTTTCTTACATCAAAACGTCATATACCTAACACTGAAAAAGATCAATACGCTCTTGCTCTAAGAGGATCGATTATAACTAAAGATAATTTTACTATCACAAGTTCTAAACAAATTTATCGTGCTGAAATTGATCTTAGAAGTATTAACAAAGATAAATTTGATCTATTTTTAAAGCTTTTTCAAATTTATAGTGGGATAAGTAACGATCAAGTAGCAGATATTAAAAAAAGAATGCAAAATCAAAAAAAACGCTCTTATAATTTTGTTCTTTTGCAAAACTTAGATTCCAAGCAAGCAAGCTATCTTAAAGACCTTGCTAAAAAACTTTATATACAAGGTTTTTTCAAAGCTTTTACAAACAACTCTGGAAGAGTTGAAACAAGAGGATTAAATATCATCGAACATGAAGAAGATAGAATTTACATGTCAAAAGATTCTTTTACTCCTATTATCGGTTATACCAAAATGATATTAGATCCAGAAAGTGGAATTTTAAAAAATATAGGAGTTAAAGGTTTAGAAAAATACTACGATGAATGTCTAAGTCCTGTTCAAAATGAAAAAATTCAAGGACTTAAAGATATAGGTGGAAATATTATTTTAAATCTAAATTCACTACAACAAAAAAAGATCAATGGTTGTGATTTATATTTAAATCTTTCTTTAAAACTGCAAAAAAGTATAGAGAAAGCTATAGATCAAAGAAATGAGGATTTAAAAGCCAATGAAATCATCGTTGGGGTAATGGAAAGCAAAACAGGAAGAATTTTAGCTCTAGCAAGCTCAAGGCGTTATGACCCACAAAATCGCGGAAAGGATCTATCAGTTCTTAATGCAAGCGCTATAGAATACGGCTATGAAGCAGGTTCTGTTATCAAACCTTTTATCTTTACAACAGCCTTAAGACTTGGTAAAATAAAAATGGATGAAGTGATTAATACTTATGGCGGTTCTTACAAGCTAGGACGTTTCACCATCAAAGACGATCACAAAATGGACAAAATGACTATGGAGGAAGTTATAAGATATTCTTCAAATATAGGCATGATACAAATTGCTAAAAGACTTAACAATATAGAAATCGTATCAGGACTTAAAATATTTAAATTTGGCGAAAAAAGTGGTATTGATCTACCCTATGAACAAAAAGGAGAAATTCCAAATCCTAAGCGCTTAAGAGATATAGAAAAATCTGTTTTAAGTTATGGTTATGGACTTAAAACAACCTTTATGCAACTCCTTGCAGCTTATAATGTTTTCAACAATGATGGGTTTTATATCACACCACGTTTAGCTGAAAAATTCTATCAAAATGGACGCTTTACAAATCTTGATGATGATGTAAAAAAAGAAAAAATTCTTTCTAGCGAAGCCGCTAAAACGATGCAAAATGTTCTTATAAATGTTATAGAAAAAGGAACAGGAAAAAAGGCAATTACACAAGGTATTATTGCAGGAGGTAAAACAGGAACGGCAAGAATAGCCGAAAGACAAGGTTACACCTCAAATCGCTACAATGCTTCCTTTTTTGGTTTTGCAAATGATTTAAATCACGCCTATACCATAGGAGTTCTCGTAAGACATCCTACTAAACCTTATAGTTATTATGCTGCACAAAGTGCTTTGCCTATGTTTAAAGATGTTGTTGATATTTTAATCAATGAAGAATTTCTAACGCCTATACAAGACAATAACCAAACTAGCACAAACAACTAGTTTGATATATCTTTAGAAAATATCACCTCAACAGCACCTATAAGTTCTTCGGCAATCTTAGCAGCAAAAGTTGTATCATTAAGTATTGAAATTCCTTCAGCTGTTGTGATTTTTCTTACTGAAATAAGATGTTCAACATTGCTCAAGGTTAAAGTATCGATTTCTTTTAAAATTTCTTTTCCTTTTTGAAGATTTTTAATAATCAAATAAAGCTTTTCACGATCTTCAACAACTCTAAGCTCTTCGATACTTCTTAAAAGCTCTCCTAGATTCGATCTAATTTTATTATACTCTAAAGCCAAAAATTCATTAGAAGAACTAGAATATTTCTTAATATTTGCTTGGATAATTTTTAAATTTTTAGTTGTTTCGGCTAAATTTTTAGCTGCCATCTTAAAGGTAAAAATTTTATGATTCTTTGTTTCATCGTTAATATAAACTTGTGCTTTAGTTGAAAAATCGATAATAGCTTCAAAAAGAACCTTTATCCTAGTTTGATACAAATAGTCCAAATCCACATTTTTACTAAACCACTTTTTATTTTCTAAAATTTCTTTAAAACTTTTATCACTTTGTATATCTTTACGACTAAAACCTATAGCATGAGCAACAATTGCATAGGTATTGTTATAAAGATGCTCGCTTTCTTTCCTTAAAGATTCGATGGCTGTGTCACTAAACTTAACCAAACTACTATCAAGATATAAAGGCTTGTCTTTATTCTTATCTTTAGGAGCTTTTACTATCTTATTTAAAAAAAGAACAATTTGAGGAGTAAAGAATGAAAAAAGCACAACACCAATTAAATTAAACAAAGTGTGAAATAATGCTACTTTCAAAGCTATATCTTCTATGTTTAATACAATGGATAAAAAATTAAGAAAATGTATAAAATAAGGAAAAATAAGCACTATTAAAAAAGCTATACCAAAATTAAAAATACAATTTGCAAACGCTAATTTCTTTCCTTCAATATTGGTACTTAAAGAAGCTAAAACAGCCGTTACAACTCCTCCAACACTAGTACCTAAAGTTGCTGCTAAGGAATTTTCCAAACTGATTTGTCCTGCAAGTAAAGCAGCGACAATAATAGCCATTGTAGCTGTGCTTGATTGTATAACTCCTGTAAGCAAAGCACCTAATCCTAAAAAAACAAAAACTCCTTTAAACCCAGCAAAATCAAAACGAGAAAGATCAATTATATGTTTAAAATTTTCAAAACCACTTTTAATATAATCCACACCCAAAAAGAAAAATCCTATACCAATAAAAATATTACCTAAACCTTTTAAAACACTATCTTTTTGAAAGAAAAATAATACTCCAATAATCAAAAGTGGGATAGCTAGCATTGAAATTTTAATATTTGTCAAACCAACAATCAGCCAAGAACTTGCCGTATTTCCTAAATTTGCTCCAAAAATAATCCCTATGCCCGCACCCAAAGAAATAAGCCCTGCGCTCAAAAAAGAAATCGTAATAATAGAAACTAAAGTTGAAGATTGCATAATTAAAGTACTTAAAGTACCAAAAAGTATACTTTTTATCTTTGTATCGGTTGACTTCGCTAAAATTTTTTCAAGCAAACCACCACTAAAAGCTTTAAAACCTATACCTAAATTAGTCATTCCAATAAGAAGTATTGCCACTCCTGCTAAAAGATTGGCAAGCTCGTCATAACGAATTAAAATAAAAATCAGAACTAAAGTAAAAATACTCCATGAAATAAATTTAAAATATTTTAAAGAATTTCTTTCCTCTTGCAATGCCTAACCTTTTAGTTTTTCAAATTCATTCATCAGAAATTCTCTTAAAATTTCGGCTTCTTCTTCGCCTTTTTCTAGATACTCAAGCAATAAATTTTCTAATTCCTTTAAAAAAGAAAAAAGTTCATTTTGCCAGATACTATCGTTTTTATTGCTCAAATTCATGGTTTGTATGAAAGTTAATTCCCTGCTTAAATCCCCAAGTTTTTCTAAAAATTCATCTTTTTGATCAGAAATTTTTAATGCTAAATTAGCATTTTGGACATTTTCTTTAAATTCTCTGATTTTTTCATCGATTAAATCACAAAATTTCGGATAAATATCCATTTTAATAGGCTCTAAAAGGGTTCGCTCATCTATATTTAAAGTAAGCTTTTTAACAGCAAAATAAAGAGCTAAAAAAGACAAAGCTGCTATGAGTAAATAAATTCCTAGCATTAATAACCCTTAAGGGCTAGCATTCCGCCATCTAAATTGATGCTTTCAAGTCCCAATTTTTCGGCTATAAACTCAGCTGCAACCATGCTTCTATGGCCACTACGACAAATAAAAGCAAGTTTTTTATTTTCATCTCTTTTGCTTTGAAATTCATCTAAAAATTTAGCATTTAAAAGCCCTTGATTATCATATAAAGCCACACATTGTGCATTAGGTAAAACACCTTCTTCCCATTCTAAAGGAGTACGCACATCAAAGATTTGATATGCGTTTAAATCTTGCTTTGTCCAAAGACTTGCAGGGATATTTTCTATCATGAAAAAGCCTTATTGATGATTTTTGTAAGGCTTGCATTAAATTCAGCAGGATTGTCCACGCCCATACCTTCGCTTAGTTTTGCCATATTTAAAACTAGGGTTGCTATATCTGCACTAAAGCTTTCGTTGTTTTTAAGACCTGTAAAAATAGCGTGTTTTGGATTGATTTCTAAAATAGGTTTGAAATTTTGCTCTTGACCCATTTGTTTTAAGAGTTGTTGCATAGCAAAATCAGGTTTATTTTTATCATAAACTATACAACTTGGGCTATCTTTCAAACGACTGGTTAGTCTTACATCTTCAACTTGATCTTTTAGAAGTTCTTTAAATTTAGCTACAAGTGGAGCAAAGGTATTTTTTTCTTCATCACTTAGTTCATTTTTATCTTCTACTTGATTGATAGCTACAAATTTCAAACCTTCAAATTCTAGCATAGGAGTTACCAAAGAATCAATCTCATCATCCATGAGTAAAACTTCTATATTTTTTTGTTTATACTCTTCAAGCAAAGGAGAGGTTCTTAATAAACTTTCATTATTTCCTGCTATATAAAAAATTTCCTTTTGTTCGCCTTGAAGGTCATTTTTATACTCCTCTAAAGAGCGTAAATTTTCACCTTTAGTGCTTTTATAAAGCATGAGTTTTAAAAGACTATCTTTTTCTCCGCCAAAACCATAAAGTCCTTCTTTTAATACCTTGCCAAAGGTTTTAAAGAAAGATAAGTATTTTTCTTTATCATTGTTTTTAAGTTTTTCAAGTTCACCTAAAATCTTTTTAACGCTAGCTTCTTTAACACCTTTTAAAATTTGATTTTCTTGTAAAATTTCACGGCTTACATTAAGTGGTAAATCTTCTACATCGATAATCCCCCGCACAAAACGCAAATAAGTTGGTAAAAGTTCTTTATCGTCATCGCTGATAAATACGCGTTTTACATAAAGTTTTAAGCCACTTTGATAATCCACACGGAATAAATCAAAAGGTGCATTTTGTGGTATGAAAAATAAAGAATTGTATTCTAATTTTCCTTCACTTTTAGTGTGAAGATAAAGTAAAGGTTTGTTTGAATCATGAAAATTTTGCTCATAAAATCTTTCATAATCTTCTGCTTTAAGGCTTGATTTTTGCATTCTCCATAAAGCATTGGCTTTATTGATTTGAGAAATTTTAAGTTCAGTTTTCCCTTCTTCTTCGCCTTCTTTAGCAGGAGTAAATTCTTCTTTTTCCATGAAAATTGGAAATTGAATGTGATTAGAGTATTTTTCTATAATGCTTTCGATTTTATAAGCATTAGCAAACTCATCATCTTTTAAATATAAAGTAATGCTTGTTCCTTGTTCTTCTTTGTTTGCGTCATCAATCTCATAACCATTTGCATCAGAACTCCAAAGATAAGCTTTATCATCTAAAGCTTTTTTACTTAAAACTTCGATTTTACTAGCCACCATAAAAGCAGAATAAAAACCTACTCCAAATTGTCCTATGAGTTGAGAATCTTTTTTAGCATCACCGCTTAAATTTTCTAAAAAGCTTTTAGTACCGCTTTTTGCTATGGTTCCAAGGTTGTTGATAAGATCATCTTTATCCATACCTATGCCATTATCACTAATACTTAAAGTTTTTTTATCTTTGTCAATTTTGATTTCAATTTTAGGTTCGAATTTTAAGCTTTTATATTTATCATCACTTACGCTTAAAAAATTAAGCTTGTCTAAAGCATCGCTTGCGTTTGAAATAAGTTCTCTTAAAAAAATTTCTTTATTAGAATATAAAGAGTGTATCATAAGCTGTAAAAGCTGATTAACTTCAGTTTGAAATTGCATTTTGATTCCTTTGTAATTTTTTAAAGTGGTATTTTAGCAAAAAATACAAATTCTAAAGTAAATTTAAAGATTTATTTGAAAATTAAAAAGCCAAGCCATGCGGCAAATAAGCAAAGAAAGACATTTAAGATAATATTTAACGCAAAATGAAGATAATTTCCACTTTGCAAAAGAAGTAAATTTTGATAAGAAAAAGTAGAAAAAGTTGTAAAAGCTCCTAAAAAACCTGTACTTATAAAGCTTTTAAGTAAAGGAGATAAACCTTTATTTTGTGCATAAGAAAACAAAAGTCCTATGATAAAAGAACCCAAAACATTTACAAAAAGAGTTCCAAAGCTGATAGAATAAGGAAAAAATTTATTCACTAAATTTATAGAAAGCATTCTTAATATTGCTCCTATAAATCCCCCAAAACCAACTACTAAAAGAGTGTTTAACAAAGCTTAGCTCTTTCTTGATCGAGTAATTCTTGCATTTTTTTTCTGGTGTTTTCAAGCCATTTTTCATCATTTGTATCGACTAAATCCATACAAATGATTTTAAGTACTCCGCTGCTTGCACTAAAACTTTTTGTGTCTAAAATTTTTGCAGAATCCACAATTAAAATGGGTTGAACTTTAAGATTTAATTTTTCACTTAAAATTTTTGCTCCACTTTGAAATTTAAGCATTTTTTCATTTTTAGATCTAGTTCCTTCTGGAAAAATAGCTAAAACCCTATCTTCACTAATTCTTTCTTTTGCTTCTTTTAAAACTCGCACCAAATCACGCGGATTTTTTCTATCTATACAAAGAAGTTTTGGTTTTTTCATAGCAACTTTGAAAATAGGAATTTCTCCTAATTCTTTTTTGGCAATCCAGCATAAATTTTTAGGATATAATTCTTCTAAAGCGATGATATCTAAAGCACTTTGATGATTCATTAAAATCATCTGAGCTTGTGGATTAAAAGTACCAATGATTTCTTGTTTATAAGAGATAGTATATCTTTGAAATTTAGCCCAAATTTTGCGAATTTTCCAAAGTGTGTTTTGAGATTTTGTAAAGCAAAAACAAAAAATCACCAAAGCAACACTTAAAACAAAAAAAATCCAAAAATAAAGAGCTTTAATTTTTTTGTAAATCATCTTTATTAACCCAACCTATTTTTCCATCAGAAAACAATACTTTAATATAATTTTGTCTTTTGCCCAAAACTTCTACTTTTTCATCTGCATTTGCCGTATAAAAATAAGTTGAAGGCTCTGTAGGTAAAATTTTAGCCCTAGAACCAGCCTTGATAATTGCATTTTGAGTATTGGTATCTACAAGAAAACTAAGTGCAAAACAAACAACTGCCAAAGCCAGAATAATGTAATTTTTTCTCCATACAAATAAAACTCCAAATAAAACCGCTAAAAACCACAAAGCATATTGTTTATAAATATTTAAGTCTTTATTTACAGGATTTAAATCACTCTGAGTACTAATCTCATCGTCACTAATTTTTAATTTTAAATTTATATTTTCAAGCTTTTTACTGTCCTTATTGAAATACGAAAATTCAAAATTTGTTTTACTTAATGGCAAAATAGCATAATAAAAAGCGCTAGAAGCATTAAAATCCCCTTTTAAATTTTCAATACCTTGCTTTTGAATTCCTTCTATAAAAAAGCTTTTAAGATTTGTATTGGTTGCGTTTAGTTCTACCATCATAATGATATTAGCATCATCAAAATAACTCGCTTTAACTTTTTTAATTTCCAAAGAACTTGCCACAAGGTGTGAAAAATCTTTATTGAATAAAGTATTTTCAAATTTGATAGGATTAAGATTGATATCAGCCTCTTGAAAAGCTTCATTATTTCTAAGAAGTTTGATAGAAATTTTACTCAAACTAGCATTTGAATTTTTGGCTTCAAACCATAAAGTTGTTTTATATTCATTGTTGATAAATTCCCATTTTGCATCTGGATTCAAAAAAGATAAGTTAGTTTTTTCTACGCTTATGTTGAAATCAAATTTTGTATTTTCCGTAGTGCGAGCATAGATCGTAATAGGAAAAACTTCTCCAACATATACCTTACTTGGATATTCATCATTTGTAAGAACCAAACTCCCTTTGGCTACAAAAGGATCGTCTACATTGCTTTCAAAGTCATTGTTTTCATCACTTGGCGGAATATTTTGATAAATTTTTTGTTCTTCTTGGGGTAATTTTTGTAATTCTTTTTGCATATTTTCATCTTGGCCACTAAATACAGAAATTTCACCTCTGCCAAACAATACAACAACACTAAAAATTAAAGTTAATAAAATTTTCAAAATAAAAAACCTTTAAGCATTTTTAAACCTACATCATTGCCTAGAATTTTTTCACAAGCACGCTCAGGATGTGGCATAAGTCCAAAGATTTTTTTGTTTTCATCACAAATTCCTGCGATATCAAATACAGAACCATTTGGATTTGGCTCGTATTTTAAAGTAATAAGATCTTTATCTTGCAATTCTTTTAAAGTAGTCTCATCAGCGTAATAATTTCCCTCTCCATGGGCAATTGGTAAACTAATAATTTCATCTTTTTTGAAATTTTTCAAAAAGGCATTATCATTAGAAACCACTCTTAAACTTTGGTTTTTTGAGATAAAGCTAAGATTGTTGTTATGCTTCATTGCACCTTTTAAAAGACCACTTTCAAGTAAAATTTGAAAACCATTACAAATACCTAAGATATATCCTCCTTTTTTTGCATGATTAAAAACACCTTGCATAGCAGGAGCAAGTTTTGCAATAGCTGCGCATCTTAGATAATCTCCATAAGAAAATCCTCCTGGTAAAACAACTAAATCTGCATCAAATTCTTTTTCTTCATGCCAAACAATCTGCGTTTTTACTCCAAGTTTTTCAAAGGCATAAGCTGTATCAATTTCACAATTTGTCCCCGGAAATCTAATAATAGCAACTTTCATTTTACTCTTTCTCAATTACAAGCTCATAATCTTCAATGACGCTATTTACCAACAACTCTTCACACATTTTTTTTACTTGTTCTTTGGCTAATTTTTCATCTTTCTCATCAAGAGAAATTTTGATTTGTTTTGCTATTTTTACTTCTTTAACACTATTAAAATTTAAAGAATGTAAAGCTTTTTCCACCGCTTTACCTTGTGGATCTAAAACCCCATTTTTTAAAGAAATATTTACAATAACTTCCATATTTTTCCTTAATTTAATATTCTTTTTAAAACTTCTTCATAAGCCATTTTTACATTACCTAGATCTTGACGAAATCTATCTTTATCTAATTTTTCATTGCTAAATTTATCCCAAAATCTACAACTATCAGGGCTTATTTCATCAGCTAAAACAAGCTCATTATCTTTAGTTAAACCCAGTTCGATTTTAAAGTCAATCAGCCTTAAATTTTTATTATCAAAAAATGGAGTTAAAATAGAGTTAATCTTTCTAGCCATATTTTTAATTTCACTAATTTGAGCTTCATTTTGCACTAAATTTAAAATCAAACAATGCTCATCATTGATAAAAGGATCGCCTAAGGCATCATCTTTAAGACAAAATTCCACCAAAGCAAAAGGTAGCACAGTGCCATCTTTAATGCCCAGTCTTTTTGTAAGAGAACCTGTTGCAACATTGCGTACTATAACTTCAATAGGAACAATTTTACATTTTTTAACCACTTGTTCTGTATCGCTTATAGTTTCTACCAAATGAGTTTTAATCCCATTTTTTTCGAGCAAATGAAAAATTTCAGTACTGATTTTACAGTTTAATGCGCCTTTTCCACTTTCATTGCCTCTTTTTTCTGCATTAAAAGCAGTTAAATCATCTTTAAACTCACTAATTAGTAAATTTTCATCATCAGTTTTGAAAAGTTTTTTACCTTTTCCTTCGTAGAGCATTTCTTTTTTTGTCATTTTATTGTCCTTGTTTGATATTTAAAATTTTAATAGTATCAATAGCCGATTTTAACTGTGCGTCATCATTGATTTGTTTTTGACTGATTAGATTTTTATTGTCTTTATTTTCTTGTTTATCTTCTTTTTTATTTTTATCTATTTTTTCAAGCTCACTTTCTAAATGTTGTTTTAAGTCGCTTTCTTTTATAGAAAAACCATCTTCTTGAGTATTTACTTTACCTGGAAAAACTTCAATATCAGGTTTTACACCCACTGCTTGAATAGTACGTCCGCTTGGAAGATAATATCTTGCGATAGTAAGCCTTAAAGCTTCAGTTTTATTAATAGGTATGATTTGTTGAACACTACCTTTTCCAAAAGTATTCTCACCCACAATAACACCGCGTTTAAGATCTTGTAAAGCTCCACTTACGATTTCACTTGCACTAGCACTTCCACCATTTACAAGCACAGCCAAAGAAACATCAGAAATTTTGTTTTTAGGATCGGCTTTATATTCTTGATTTTCACTTGTGATGCGCCCTTTTTGAGAAACAATAACACCTTTATCTACAAATAAATTTACAAGTCCTATAGCTTGATTTAAAAGTCCACCAGGATTATTTCTAAGATCTAAAATAACCCCTCTAACATTAGGATATTTTTTAAGTTCTTTACTTGCCACATCTACAACATTTTTATCAAAATTTGTAACTCTAAGATAAAGAATGTTTTCATTTTCTATCATTTTTGCATAAACACTTTCTATCTTAATAATTTCTCTTGTAAGTGTAACATCAAAAGGTTTTGTTGCACCTTTTCTAAAGATGGTTAAAGTGATTTGAGTTTTTGGCTTACCACGCATTTTATCTACAGCATCATTGAGATTAATTCCCAAAGTGGCCTCATCATTAATTTTTAAAATAATATCTCCTGATTTTATCCCTGCTTTATCTGCTGGTGTTCCTTCTATAGGAGAAACAACTGTTAAAGCGCCATCTTTCATACCTACGGTTATACCAAGGCCACCAAATTCGCCATTGGTTTGAATTTTCATATCATTAAAATCTTTTTCATTTAAAAAAGAAGAATGCGCATCAAGATTGCTTAAAAGCCCTGATAAAGATTTATCCACCAAATCGCTGATATTTTGATCATCCACATAGTATTGCTCTATTATAGCAAGAGTTTTTGTAAGCTTATCTAAAGCTTCTAGGCGTTTTTGAACCTGCTCTTCTTTTTGATCAACTTTAGCTTGTAAATGACTTGTTAAAAATAGACATAAAATGAAAGTAGTGGCAAAGCCTGCAAGACCCGCAAAAAATCGTTTTGTTTTCAAAATAAGCTCCATCATTGAGTTTTAGTTTAAAGAGTAAATTTTAATAAAAATTGCTTAAAAATTCGTAAATAAATTTAAATTCTTAAAAATATGTTAAAATAGACTAAAAATTTCAAAAAGAAAGTTAATACAATGTGCCAAGAAAAACATACTCATACACATTCTCAAAAACATCTTAAAGCAGTTTGCAATCGTCTAAGTAGAACCATAGGACATTTAAGCGCTATTAAAAGAATGGTTGAAAATGACAAAGACTGTAGTGAAATTTTAATCCAGCTTGCTGCCGTAAAAGCCGAAGTTAACAATACTGCAAAAGTAGTTTTAAAAGAACATTTAGCTCATTGTATGGTACATGCTATAGAAGAAAATGATATTCAAAGTATAGAAGAATTAAACAAGGCTATAGATATGTTTATGAAATAATCTAAAATTAGTCATTTGTCCTATTATTTAAAAAATTTTACTCAATTAACTTGACATTATATGACTAAAGTTATATAATGTCAAGTATATAAACTAAATAAAGGATAAAACATGGCAAATATACAAGATTTTTTAACTGATAATATGCTTTCAAACCTTGAAAGTGCAGCATCTTTAGCTATACATTCTAAAAATACTGAAGTCGTACCTTTGCACCTTTTATGGGCTTTAAGCGTAGATAGTACAAGTATTTTAAATCAAATTTTAAATAAATTAAATATTTCTAAAGAAGCCTTAGAACTTGAAATTAAAAGCAGAATTTCAAAACTTGCAACGAGTTCAAATGTAAACCGTGAAAATATACGCTTTTCCAATGAACTTATAAATTCATTAGAAAATGCTAAAGGATTAATGAGTGCTAATGGAGATAGTTATTTAAGTGTGGATACTTGGCTTATAAGTGAAAGTCAAAAAAGTCCTATTAAAGAAATTTTGGCGCAATTTTTAGATTTAAGAGAATTTCAAAAAGAGCTTGAAAGTCTAAGAGCGGGACGAAAAATGGATAGCAAAACAAGCGATGAAACTTTAGATAGCTTAAATAAATTTGGTATAGATTTAACCTTAAAGGCAAGCGAGGGTAAACTTGATCCTGTTATAGGCAGAGAAGAAGAAATCGAACGTTTGATGCAAATTTTAATACGCAAAACCAAAAACAACCCTATACTTTTAGGTGAACCAGGCGTAGGAAAAACAGCTATAGTAGAAGCTTTAGCACAAAGAATTATTAAAAAAGATGTTCCAAAATCTTTGCAAAATAAAAAAGTCATCGCTCTTGATATGAGTGCTTTAATTGCAGGTGCAAAATACAGAGGAGAATTTGAAGATAGATTAAAAGCTGTGGTTAATGAAGTGATAAAAAGTGAAAATATCATTCTTTTTATCGATGAAATTCACACTATAGTAGGAGCTGGAGCGACTGAAGGCAGCATGGATGCGGCAAATATTTTAAAACCTGCTCTTGCAAGAGGTGAACTCCATACCATAGGCGCAACTACTTTAAAAGAATATCGTAAATATTTTGAAAAAGATGCAGCCTTGCAACGCCGTTTTCAACCTGTAAATGTAGGTGAGCCAAGTGTTAATGAGGCTTTGGCTATGTTAAGGGGTATAAAAGAAAAGCTTGAAATTCATCATAATGTAACCATAAATGATAGTGCTTTAGTAGCCGCAGCTAAACTTTCAAAGCGTTATATAACAGATCGTTTTTTACCTGATAAGGCCATTGATTTAATCGATGAAGCTGCAGCTGAACTGAAAATGCAAATTGAAAGCGAACCAAGTTCTTTAAGAAAAGTACGCAAAGATATAGAAACTTTAGAAGTTGAAAATGAAGCTTTAAAAATGGAAAATGATGAAAAAAATCAAAAAAGACTCGATGAAATCGCAAAAGAACTAGCTAATTTAAAAGAAAAACAAAATGCCCTAAATTCACAGTTTGAAAATGAAAAAAGTGTTTTTGATGGCATAAGTGCTAAGAAAAAAGAAATTGATCTGCTTAAAAATGAAGCTTCTTTGGCTAAAGCTAGAGGTGAATTTCAAAAAGCAGCCGAGCTAGAGTATGGAAAAATTCCAAGTCTTGAAAAAGAAGTAGAAATTTTAGAAGATAAATGGAAAAAAATGAGTGAAAATGGAGTTTTACTTAAAAATCAAGTGGATGAGGATTTGGTTGCTGGAATTTTAAGCAAATGGACGGGTATTAGCGTGCAAAAAATGTTAACTTCTGAAAAACAAAAATTCTTAGAAGTGGAAAAACATTTAAAAGAAAGTGTCATAGGACAAGATAAGGCCTTAAGTGCTTTAGCTAGAGCCATTAAACGTAACAAAGCAGGGCTTAATGCGGACAATAAACCTATAGGAAGCTTTTTATTTTTAGGGCCAACAGGGGTAGGAAAAACACAATCGGCTAAAGCTTTGGCAAAATTTTTATTTGATGATGAAAAAGCAATGATTCGCTTTGATATGAGTGAATTTATGGAAAAACATAGTGTTTCAAGACTCTTAGGTGCGCCTCCGGGATATATAGGACATGAAGAAGGTGGAGAGCTTACTGAAGCCGTACGAAGAAAACCTTATAGCGTGCTTTTGTTTGATGAAGTTGAAAAAGCACATAAAGATGTATTTAATGTGCTTTTAGGGATTTTAGATGATGGTAGAGCAACCGATAGCAAAGGTGTAACAGTGGATTTTAAAAATACCATTATCATTTTAACTTCTAATATCGCCTCAAGCGCCATTATGAATTTAAGCGGAAAAGAACAAGAAGATGCGGTAAAAAATGAGTTAAAAAATTTCTTTAAACCTGAGTTTTTAAACCGTTTAGATGATATTATCACCTTTAATCCACTTGGAAAAGATGAAGCTTATGAAATAGTCAAGCTTTTATTTAAAGATTTACAAATGAGCTTAGAAAACAAGGGAATAAAAGCAAGTTTAAGCGAAAATGCAGCCCTTTTAATCGCTAAAGATGGTTTTGACCCTGATTTTGGTGCTAGACCTTTAAGAAGAGCTATTTATGATCTTATAGAAGATAAATTAAGCGATATGATACTTGCTGATGAACTTCATGAAAATGATAGCATTATCATTGATGCAAAAGATGATGAAATAATCATCAAAAAAGCTTAATCATTTTGAAAGTAGATCTTTCTACTTTCAAAATATAATCTCGCTTTCATTAAATTTCATATTTGCTTTTGGTAATGGTGATTTGGTGGTATAATAAGCACTTTCTCCTTTATAATTTCCACGATAAACTCCATTAGGAATGCTAAATTTTCTAGTTGTATCAGGGAATTTTTCTATATATTGAGTTAAAAATTCTCTAAACACAGGAGCAGCTGTTCTAGCCCCACCTTCTGTATAACGCATAGGCTTGTTGTTATCATTTCCATACCAAATGATTGCTTCTATTTCAGGCGTAAGTCCACAAAACCAAGCATCAACACTTTTATTCGTTGTTCCTGTTTTTCCTGCTATTTCTATATCTTTTACTCTTGCATTACGCCCTGTGCCTTTTTCAACAACATTTCTCATCATATCTAAAACCAGAAAACTTTGCGCTTCATCGCTGACTTTACGCTCATTTGAGTTAAATTCCATGATGGTTTTACCGGTTTTATCCTGAACTTGTCTGATAATTTGAGGATCTTTAATCGTACCATAGTTCCCAAACATGGTATAAAATTTCGAATACTCCAAAGGAGAAATACCAAAACTTCCCAATACGATTGATAAATTAGGTGGTATATCTTTAAATCCAAATTCCATTAGTTTAGAGTAAAGAACATCAAGCCCCATATCAAGTGCGAGATTAATGGTAGCTAAATTTCTTGATCTTGTTAAAGCTTCTTTTAAGGTAATTAAACCTAAAAATTTACCCCCTTCATTTTTAGGTTTCCAATCCTCATTATTACCCGCTCCACCTTCAAAAATTCTAGAAATATCAGCAATTTCACTCATAGGCGAATATCCTAAATTAATCGCCACTTGATACACAAAAGGTTTAAAAGAGCTTCCAGGTTGACGCATACTTTGAGTAGCGCGGTTATAATTACTTTTTTCATAATCAACTCCACCTACCAAAGCTAAAACATCACCACTTTGATGATTTACCACGACCATAGCTCCGTTTAAAGTGCTTAAATTTGCATCTTTATCGCGTTTTACTATCTCATCATAACCAAATTTTAAAGCATTCTGTGCCATATTTTGAACATCTAAGTCTATATTTAAAATGATTTTATATCCACCTGTTTTTAAGTCTTTGATATTAGGGCTTAATTGTTTAATCACTTCATCTACGACATAAGGAGCAGCATTTTGAGTAAGCGTATCATCATAAACTTGCGGAATTTCTTTAATGGCTGTATCATAATCTGCTTTTGAAATCCAACCTAGATTATACATTCTTGAAATAACATTATTTGCTCTTGAAATGGAAAGATCTAAATGCTTTGTAGGATCATAACTACTAGGTGCTTTTGGCATACCTACTAACATAGCAATCTCTTTAAGGCTTAATTCATTTAAATTTTTATGAAAATACCCCAAAGCTGCGGTTTTTACTCCATAATACCCATGTCCAAAAAAAATAAAATTTAAATACCTTTCTAAAATTTGCTCTTTAGTTAAAATGGTTTCCATTTTATAAGCAAGCAAAGCTTCGCGAATTTTACGCGTAATAGTTCTTTCAGGGGTTAATTCCGTGTTTTTAATAAATTGCTGAGTAAGAGTGGAAGCTCCTTCCATGGTTTTTCCACCGCTTTTTATGATTTTTACAGCAGCTCTAAAAATGGCATCGATATTAACTCCATTATGTTCAAAAAAGCTTGTATCTTCTATAGCAACCAAAGCTTCTATAAGGCGTGGAGGAAGCTCTTCATAAGGAGCGTAAAAACGATGTTGTTCAAAAATATTAGCCACAAGCTTGCCATTTCTATCGTAAATTTGTGTTGTAAGAGGAGGTTTGTATTCTTTAAAAGTATAACCCTCAGTATCAGCACTTGTGAAAAGATAAGCCACATAAATAAATCCAGCTATAAACAAAAGAGTAAAAAATGAAAAAATATATTTTAATATTTTCATAAATAAGCCTTTAAAGTTTGGATATCAAGCCCTAAAGCAGTGCTTAGATTTCCTACTTGTTGGGTGATGAAATTTTGATGAAAACCCTCACACATAATACAACCCGCCTTGCCTTTATAAAGATCATTTTCTACATAATCTCTTAAAGCATTTTCATCAAAATTTTTAAAATAAAGCGTAGTTTTTGAAAGAGAAAAAACTCTTTTTTCAGGTTTTACAAGCAAAAAAGCCGATAAAATACTTGCATACTTGCCATTTTGCAAGGCAAGCATTTCATAAGCTTCTTTTTTATCCTTTGCTTTGGTAAGAATTTTTTCATCTATACAAACTATACTATCTGCAAAAAGCAAATTTTGGTTTTGAAAATCTTTGCCTAAAGTACTTAAAAATTGTCTTTCTTTTTCAAGAACTATTTTTTGAACATATAAAAAAGGTGAAATATTTTTATTTAAATTTTCATCATAATCAAAACTAACTTGCCTAAAATCAATCTTTGCGGTTTTAAGCAAGTTAGCTCTTGAAATGGAACTTGAAGCAAGAATTAACATTAAAGTGCTTTTTCTATCGTTTCTAAGCTTTGTTTTAAAGCTTCATTGATTTTGCTTAAATCTTTTCCACCTGCAGTAGCAAAATCATCTCTTCCGCCACCATTTCCACCTAAAATTTGCGCCGCTTCTTTAACCAAAGCTCCTGCTTTTAAAGGTGCATCTTTAACACCAGCTGCTAAAGTGATTTTTTCATCTTTTACTTGAATAAGTAAAATCACCGCTTTAGCAAATTTATTTTTAAAATCATCAATCATAGCTTTAATATCGCCATTATCTATACGTTTTACGCAAATTTCAACACCTTGGATATTTTTAGAATCAAGCTCGGTTTTACTTGAATTTTTAAGCTCATTTTTTAAACTTAAAATTTCATTTTTAAGCTTTTTAACCCCGTTTAAAATATCATTATTTTTAAGCTCATCTTTTACTTTAGAAAGTTCTTCAAGTTGATTTTTTACAAATTCTAAAGCCGCTTTAGAAACCACAGCTTCAATACGTCTAACTCCAGCACTCACACCACTTTCTTTAACTATGTAAAAACTTCCTATTTGAGCAGTATTTTTAACATGGGTTCCCCCACAAAGTTCTTTGCTTTCACCTAGAGTTAAAACACGCACATTGCCTTGGTATTTTTCATTAAACAATGCTATAGCACCGCTTTTTTTAGCTTCTTCTAAAGGCATATTTTCTAAGATAGCTTCGCTTGAGTTTATAATCATTTCATTGACTCTTTTTTCAATGCTTTCTAGCTCTTCTTTGTTTAAAGCTTTATGATGAGTAAAATCAAATCTTAGTTTATTGCTTTCAACCAAAGATCCTGCTTGACTTACATGAGAACCTAAAATTTCTCTTAAAGCATGGTGTAAAAGATGAGTGGCTGAGTGGTGGCGTGCGATTTGCTCTCTTTTTTCTGTATCGATTCTTGCATGAACTATATCGCCAACTTTTAGTTCTTCGCCTGCTTTTACAAAGCTAAGATTGAGATTAAAAAACTTTTGCGTATCTAAAACTTCACGCTTAGCTATAAATCCACTATCAGCACTTTGCCCCCCACTTGTTGCATAAAAAGGTGTGTTTTCAAGCATCACCCAACCCGCATCTTTAAGGGTGGAAACTTCTTTAAAATCTTCATCTAAAAGGGCTAAAATTTTACTTTCGCATTCTGCTTTTTCATAACCTACGAAATGATTTTCTCCAAATTTTTCAAGCAAGTTTTTAAAATCTCCGCTTGCAGTTTTATCTCCACTTCCTTTCCAAGAAGCCTTAGCGCGTGCTTTTTGCTCATTCATTAAAAGTTCAAATTTTTCTTCATCAACTTTAAGATTTTTTTCTCTTAGCATATCAGCCGTTAAATCAAGCGGAAAACCATAAGTATCATAAAGCTTAAAGGCTACTTCTCCGCTAAAAATTTCTTTAGTGTTTTTAAGCTCTTCATTAAAAATTTCAATCCCATTTTCTATAGTGCTTAAAAATCTTTCTTCTTCAAGGCGAATTTGTTCTTTTATAAAGTCTTTTTTCTCATTAAGATAGGTATAATGTCCACCCATTAAATCGCATACAATATCAACTAGTTTATACATAAAAGCTTGTTTAAAACCTAGCAAATATCCATGTCTTAAAGCACGACGCAAAATACGACGCAAAACATAACCTCTACCTTCTTTATCAAAACTTACCCCTTGTGCAAGCAAAAATACACTTGATCTTATATGATCAGCTATGACTCTAAAACTTGCTCCGCTTTCATAAATATAAGTTTTATTACAAAGTTTTGAAATTTCATTGATGATTGGCATAAAAAGCGAGCTATCAAAATTGCTGAATTTACCTTCTTTAATCGCTGTTACCCTTTCAAGTCCCATTCCCGTATCAATGCTTGGCTTTGGTAGTGGGCTAAGCACTCCATCAGCACTTCTTTCGTATTGCATAAAAACAAGATTCCAGATTTCTAAAAATCTATCTCCATCTCCACCCATATAATCTTCGCTTGAGTTAAAATGCTCTTCTCCTTGGTCATAAAAAATCTCACTACAAGGACCACAAGGACCAGTATCGCCCATTTGCCAGAAATTATCTTTATCGCCAAATTTGTAAATTCTTTCTTTTTGAATGTGTTTTTGCCATAGATTAAAAGCTTCATCATCGTTTTCATGCACGGTTACATAAAGTCTGTCTTTAGGTAGTTTTAAAACTTCAGTTACAAATTCCCAAGCATAAGCTATGGCTTGTTCTTTAAAATAATCTCCAAAACTAAAATTCCCAAGCATTTCAAAAAAAGTATGATGGCGTGCGGTATATCCTACATTATCTAAGTCATTGTGCTTTCCACCCGCTCTTATACAAGTTTGACAGCTTGTTTTGCGTGGAGGGTTTGGGCGTGGAATTTCTCCTGTAAATATGCTTTTAAAAGGCACCATACCCGCATTAGCAAAAAGTAAAGTTGCATCATCAGGAACTAAAGGACTTGACGGGGTTATCTCATGTCCTTTTGATGCAAAAAAATCCAAATAAGCTTTTCTAATATCCATGAATTTTCCTAAAGAAATTTTTATAAAAACATATCATACCAAAATTACTTTAAATTAAGTAAAACTAAAATACAATAAACATTTTTATTTAATTTTATTTCTCTAAGGTTTTTTATGAATTTTATCAATCTTCAAGCCCAATATCTCGCATACAAAGATGAAATCAATGCTGAAATTGAAAGCGTTTTATCAAGCTCTTCTTTTATAGGCGGTGCAAAGCTTAACGAATTTGAGCAAAATTTAGCTCATTTTTTAGGTGTTAAACACGCTATAGGTTGTTCAAGTGGAACCAGTGCTTTATATCTTGCCTTAAGAGCCTTAGATATTGGCAAAGATGATGAAGTTATAGTGCCTAGTTTTACTTTCATAGCAACAGCTGAAGTTGTGGCCTTAGTAGGTGCAAAACCTGTTTTTGTAGATATAAATTTATCAAATTACAATCTTGATTTTGAAGCAGTGCAAAAAGCAATAACCCCAAAAACCAAAGCCGTTATAGCAGTAAGCATGTTTGGACAAATGAGTGATTTAAGGGCTTTAGAAGAAATTTTAAAAAATAAAAATATCACTTTGATCGAAGATGGTGCACAAAGTTTTGGTGCAAGTTTCAAAGGAGAAAAATCCTGCTCCATAGCTAAAATTTCATGTACGAGCTTTTTTCCTTCAAAACCTTTGGGAGCTTATGGCGATGGTGGGGCTATTTTTTGCCATGATGATGAAATTGCTAAAAAAATAAGAATTTTACTCAATCACGGACAAACTCAGCGTTATAAACATGAATTTATAGGTATAAATGGACGCCTTGACACCTTACAAGCAGCGATTTTAAATGTTAAGTTAAAATACCTAGAAAAAGAATTAGACAAAAGACAAAAATTAGCACAAACTTATAATGCAAATTTAAAAAACTGCCAAATTCCACAAATTGATCCAAATGCTTTTAGCGCTTATGCACAATACAGCGTTTTAGTTGAAGATAGAGCTAGCGTATTGCAAAAATTTGAAAAAGCTAATATACCTTATGCTATACACTATCCAACCCCTTTGCATAAACAACCTTGCTTTAGTGAGTTTTCAAATTTAGAACTTAAAAATTCAGAATATGCAAGCGAACACATCTTATCTTTGCCTTTTTCACCTTTTTTAAGTGAAGAAGAACAAGAGCAAGTTATTTGTATTTTTAAAGATTAATTCCATGAAAATAGGTATCATAGGCCTTGGAAAAATGGGGCAAAACCACTTAAATGAACTTAGTAAAAATTCTCATTTTAAACTTAATGCACTTTTTGATCTTTGCAAAAATCCAAATCTAAATATTTTTGATGATATTTTTTATGATGATTTGGATAAATTTTTAAATCGAAATAATGATATTATCATCATAGCAACACCTACAAATTCACATTTAGCAATAGCAAAAAAAGTTTTTAAACAATGCAAATGCGTTTTAATCGAAAAGCCTTTAGCTCTAAATTTAAAAGAAATAGACGAAATTTCAAATTTAGCTAAAGAATACAGCGTAAAAGTAGGCGTAGGTTTTTGTGAAAGATTTAATCCTGCGGTTTTAGCCCTAAAAAAAGAGCTTGAAAATGAAGAAATTATCAGCATTAACATACAAAGATTTTCACTCTACCCGCAAAGAATCAGCGATGTAGGGATTTTGCAAGATTTGGCTGTGCATGATCTTGATTTGCTTTGTTTTTTAAGCAAACAAGAAATAACAAAAACCAATTTGCTTAAAAAATACACCCAAGATCAAACAAGAGAAAGTGAAAGCATTATTCTATGTGAGCTTGAAAAATGTATTGCTAGCATACATCAAAGTTGGAATAGCACGCAAAAACTAAGAAAAATTCATCTTATTACTAAAAATCATTTTTATGAAGCCAATTTAAATGACTTTTCTTTATTAAAAGATGGAAATTTTATAGAACTTACTCAACAAAGTCCACTTTTTTCAGAACACGAAGCTTTGTTAAAACTTATCGATAATCAACCCAATCATTTAGCCAGCACGAGCGATGCTTACAAAGTTCAAGAAATTTTAGAAAGGTTTGCGTGAAATTAGTTTTATTTTTAAATATGGGCGGAGCTACGAATTTACAAGATTGTGAAGTTTTTTTAAAAAATATGTTTAATGATCCTTATATTTTAGGAATCAAAAATCGATTTTTAAGAAAATTTGTAGCATGGATCATAACAAAGGCTCGCGTTAAAGCCATGCAAGAAAACTATAAAAAAATGGGTGGAAAATCCCCTTTAAACGAACTTACTCAAAGCTTGTGTAACAAGCTTAATTTAAAACAAGATGAATTTAAATTTGATTTTGTAAATCTTTATGTGCCTCCTTTTGCCACAGAAATTTTGCAAAAATACACTTTAAATGAAAGTGATGAAATCATTCTTTTTCCACTTTATCCGCACCATTCTTGCACCACAGTAACTTCATCTTTAGAAGTTCTGCAAAATGAAATTTCAAAGCAAAAAATTCAAGCAAAAGTAAAAACTATAGATATTTTTTACAAAAATGAGCTTTATAATGAGATGATAGTTTCGCACATTTTGGATAAAAAAAGTAAATTTGATGCCAAAATTTTGATTTTTTCAGCGCATTCTTTGCCACAAAGCATTATTGACAAAGGTGATTTATATGAAAAGCATGTAAATGATCATGTAGAAATTTTAAAAGAAAAACTAAAAGATCATTTTGATGAATTTATTTTAGCTTATCAGTCTAAACTAGGCCCTGTAAAATGGCTTGAACCAAATACAAGCGATGTTTTGGCAAATTTAAACGATAAAGCTTTGATTTATCCTATTTCTTTTTGCATTGATTGTTCTGAAACGATTTTTGAACTAGGTATGGAGTATAAACATTTAGCAAAATGTGATTATGATTTGATAAGTTGCCCTAATGATAGTGATGAATTTATGGAATTTATTTTAAATTCTATAAATTCACCCTTAGCAAGAAAAACTTCTTGCTAAAACTCAAAAATACTTTCCAAAGCTCACATAAGCTTTAGAACTATAATCATCATCTAGTTTATACTTCTTTAAAGCTCTAGCTAAATCAAGCTTAACATAAAAATTCCCTGTTTTATTATAAAGCAGTTGTAAACCATAAGCATCCATATAGTTTGTATAAGAATCATTCTCATACCAAGAATAACCTATATCATAAAAAGGAGTGATATAAAAATCTTTTAAAGGAGTAGCCATTCTAAGTCCAAAGCTAGCCACTACAGCATTATCTCCTTCTCCATCTCCATTATTATAAGCCCTTACTCCATAAGGACCTCCTAAAGATATAGTTTCACTACTATCTAATGTAGCTCCATTGATAACTTGTTGATAATTTAAACTAAAAAGATGAGTAAAGGTATCATTAAAGAAATAAGCATTGTTAAGATTGACATTGAGTTTAGCAAATTTTCCAAATTCTACTCCACCTACTTTGCTTGTTCCTATACCTACTATAGTCATACCTTCATCTTTAACATTACCATAGCTTACATTAGCACTATAAGAAAAACTATCATTGCTAATGCCATTATAAACTCCTTCTATACCAAAGCTTATCGTATCAGAGCTTTTATCAAAGGTTAAAATATCAAATTTAGAATCACTAAGTTTTTTATGATAATAGCTTGAAGTTAAATAAAAAGAATTATAAGTCGTAATCCACAAAGGATATTTTAAATCTATACCTAGATTTTCAGAAGTTCCTATAAAGTCAAATTCTCTCCAAATTCCCCCTAAAGCATAGTTTCCTTTAGAATAACTTGGAGTGATTTTTAAATTCCCTAAGAAAAGTAGTATAGCTTATACCATAGTTAGTTTGTGCTTCATCGCTTCTTTGCAAATAAGCATTAAGACTATCTCCTTGATGAGCTATGTTATTAAAACTCATACTAGCACCACCCCTATATCTACCTGATTCTTTTATACCGTAATTATCTCCATAAAACAATACAGAAACAAAGCTATCACTAGGGGTAGTTTCTATCACTACATCTGTTTCACCTGGATTATCTCCTGCTTTTAAAGAAGCAAGGGTTTGTATGCCATACATTTCATTGACTTTATAAACTGCATCTTCTACTAATTTAGTAGTGATGATTTCACCTTTGTGATTAGGTAATTTACTTTCTATAGCATAATCTCTTACACTAGAATTGTTTTGAACCACATATTTACCTAAAACACCTAAGGTGATATTGATTTGAATTTGATCTTTTAGTTCTTGTTGTGGGATATAAGCTGTAGCAGCAGGATAACCACTAACTTGAACATAATAAGAAATGATATTGGCTATATCTTGTAAGTCTTGAACTGAAATACTTTCTTTTTTGTAATCGTTTAAGGCTTCTTGTAAAACTTGCTCATCTAAACCTAGATCTTTAAAGTTTATGTTTTTATTGGTAATATGAAAGCTAAAGCTAACTTTATGAATTGATTCTTCTTTAGAAGTATTTTTTAAAGAAGGAGTGTTTGAATTTGGGGTTTTAGTTTTTAAAGTATTATCATTAGACAAGTTAGGTTGATTTTTTTGAGTGTTGTTATTATCTTTTTGAATGTTTTTCTTTGTGTTAGTGGTTTTTGAATTATTATCATCACTAGTATTAGAATGATCTATGATAATCACTCCATCTTTTACTTTTAAAGTGTTATTGTAGTTTTTTAAGTTAGCATCTTCTTTATAAGGAGATTGTTCTAACATTTGTATGGTTTTTTTATTATCTTTAGTATCACTAGCATAAAGGCTTAAGATAGCTAAACTAGATAGTAAGATAATGCGTTTCATTTAAATTTTCCTTAGTGTTTGTTTGATTTTTAATCTTTAAATTTTGTTTGTTTTATTAATTTTTAACAAGATCCAAAAGGCTTTTAACCTTTTGGATTTTAATCATCTTGAGCAAGGATTTCCTGCTTTAAAATTATCCGATACTATACAAGCATTACCACTTTCTTGAGTGCTGCTTCATCTATACTTGCTTGTTTATCATCTTTATTGATATTTGGATCTTCATCTGTAGTTTGCATAAGCAAAGCTGTAGCAATGTCAGGCTCTTGTTGTCCTATGGTATCATTTGGGTTATTATTAGAACCGTTGTTGTTACCATTGTTAATATCACCTGAATCGGTTCCATCGTTTCCGTTGTTGGAACCACTATTGTTATCATTAGGCTTGTTAACAGTTTTATAATCTGCAAGATATTCTCCATTAACTGTGAGTTTATAACCATCTATGCTTACACTTGCTAAAGTTTCATTAGAACTTTTTAAGCTAGAATTATTACTTGCTGTAGTGCTTTCAAGGTTAGCTTCAGCATTTTTTAAATCATTATATGCTTTATCTAAAACAGTTTTTAAAGCAGTTATAGTTTCACTAGCATTACTACCCGTTACTCCACTTAAAGCAGCATTGTATTTTTTCACTGCTTCATTGTAAGCATCTACAGCTTGATCGTAAGCTTTTTGAATATTTTTTTGTTGTTCGGTTATTTTAGGAATTTGAGAAAGAATTTCCTTTGTTTTAATAATGGCTTGATTAGCTTTTCCTAGATTACCATAAGAATTTCCCAATACTTCCTTTAAAGCGTTTGCAAATGTTGCATTATTGCTATCTTGAGTTTGTCCATATAAAGCAGTAATAAAATCCATACTTTGATTAATGCTTGCTAAATCATCAGCTGTTAATAGTTTTCCATCTTTATAAAATTTGCTTAAATCTTCAATGTTAACACTAGAATTAAATTTTAAGTCATTAAATATAGAATTCATAACATTAGCGTCGATATCTGTTGAAGTTATTTTATCATTGGTTTCATAAACAACTTGGTTATTAGCAACAAACTGTTCGACTGGAGAACCTTTTTGAATACCATAATTCATACTTCCACTTGCAATAGAATAATTAGATTTCAATATAAAATATAATAAATTTGCCCTAAATGAAATTGGGTTATCAGATATAAATAAACCTACATTTTTATTCTCATCATGATGAGCCACTTCATTTCCTATCAAAGTGACATCGCTTTTACCTTCTATAACTCCTAGATTAATAACATTGCCATTTAATTTTGCAATTACAGGAGACAAACTTAATCCTAAACCAAATATTGCATCTGTGTCACTTACACCATTTGCAAATCTTTGCATATCTTCATTGCTAACTGATGAAGTGGACAAATACACTCTATTTGCATTAATACTTCCACCTTTACCCACTACTATACCATTAGGATTGATTAAAAAGATATTATTGCTTCCACCTTCTAGCTTTCCATCTATATGAGAGCTTTTAGAACCATAGACAATATTTAAGTAGTTATAGCCACTACCTTTAAAATTTACAGTTTCACCACTTGCTATATTAAAACCACCACCCCATTGGATAACAGAGTTTGTTTTACTTCCTGAGATATTCATAGTGCCATTGCTTGAACTTATACTTCCACTTGTTCCATGAGTGAACTTACCCCCACTTGGTAAAGCATAGCTTTGTGTAAAAAGTAAAGAACCTACAACTAAAGACAAAGAAAGTTTATTTAACTTTTTCATGACTTGCTCCTTTTTGTAAGATTAAGATTTAAGAATCTTTTGTTTATATTTATAAAAATACAAGCAAAAGATTCCTATCTTTAAGATAGGAATGATTTATTTTATCTTTGCGTAAATGCTTTTACCATCTTGGGATATTCTTACTTCATAAGAAAGTTTTTGTAAATTCATCTTTTTTAATCTATCTATAGAACTTAGTTTAAAATCTTCTTTGTTTTTTTGCATTTTTTCAATAAAGCTTTGAAGTTCTTCTTGATTTAAAGTATTAGAATTTTCATCTATAAAACCTTGCTCACTTTATAAGATTAAGATTTCTTTATTTTTAAGGTAGGGGTATTACTCTTTGAGGGTATAAAGAGCCAATACTTTCTCGCTAGAAATATTAATAGGAGCATCGTATGTGACTTCAAAAGGGGAGTTGTGTTGATTTTATTGGATACAATAAGATAATAATGCTCAAAGTTATTAATAATTCTAGCTTCAACTTTAGTATTTAAATCAGTCTATTGTTTTTACTTAAACTGATATCTGAAGGAGTTATAGCATTAGAAGCACTATAATTATCTTCATAATGTACTAAGGCTCCTGCTAATATATCTATGAAAGTGTTTTTAAATATATTAAATTCCCACCTATATAAGGTATTATTATAAGATTTAGCTTCACTTAAACCTGTAATGGCTGAAGGAGCTATAAAAATAGAATTGTTATTTTTATACTCATCAAGATTAAGATTGTTTATGATTAAGGTATTATCATGGCCATTGTTTGAAAGTCCAGCTATAATACTTAAAATCCCTTCTCTTTTATCTGAAGCTACACCCAATAAAGTATCATTGATAATGATTTTATTATAAGCAGCTTCATTATAAGCCATAATCAAATAAGCATTATCAGCTGCATTAGAAGAATAGTTTTTTATATCTATGGTATTATGATTGGCTTTATCCAAAGCTCTTATGATGATTTTAGAACCTTTATCTATATTACTTGCATCAGTAATGCTTTGAACATTGTTGTAATTTATAGTATTATAAGAAGCTTCTTTGGCTTCTGTTAATACAGTTAGATTTCTAAAAGAAGCAAAATCTTTAATCGATACTTTATTGTTATTAGCACTACTAGGATAAAAGTCTTGATTATTAAGAATATTTTTCTTAGCTGTATAAATGTATACAGGTAAGGTTGACATAGAATTATTAATATAAACTTTATTATAATCCGCACTGCCTTCTAAGGTTCTAGCAGCTACAATATTTAAAGCATCTTTATAGCTTTGAGAAAGATCGGTTGTGGTAAGATCGTTTTTAATGTTAATGGTATTATGATTAGCTCCTTTAGTTGCAAAGCCACCATAAAAAGAATGTTGGTTATAACCTAAGAAGTTATTAGCGATTTCTAAAGGATGTTTTAATTCTATGTTTAAGGTATTATAATTTGCTTCTCCATTATTAGAAGCTCCTGCATAGAAGTTAAACAAAGCTTGAGTAAAAATGTTCTCATTGTTTTTATCTTTTTTTAGGTTTTTAATATCTTTTAATATTGATAGTATTATCTAAGGCTTGTCCTTGTTCGGTTTTTCCACCCCAAAAATCAGCAAATAAAACAGAATTATAAGCTAGGGGTTGTTTATCATGGTTCATATATATATCAAGATTAAAACCATCTATGTCTAAAAGGTTTTTACTGGCTTGAAAGTTTTTATCTGTTCCACTATCTATATAACCTGCACTAATATGAGCAGCAGCTAAACTAGCATAAGCTTTGCTTGGACCATGGATAATCATATTAGCATCTTTGATAAAGATTTTATTGTTTTTTACATTGCCTTGATAAGCTAAACCACCTACAAGGTGAGTGATTCTTTCGTCAAAGGTATTATTACCATTTTTATCTTTTTTAGGTAAGGAAGTAAAAAACTCTACACTGCTACCTGCTTCTATATTTAAACTATTATTTGTAGAATCTCCATAAGTGGCTATAGCTCCAATTAAATAAGGAGCACCATTTAAGGCTAAATCATAAGTGTTCTCAACTCCCATACTAATATGAGCATCTTTTTGAAGTATGGTTTGGTTATAGCTTGCATTACCATAATGAGTAAAGGTAGAACTCATTAAGAAATTCATGCGTTGATTGCTTTTAGAATTACTAGGGTTTTTTATATGAGTATCTTTAGGTTTAAGATAAAAAACCGAACTAAGTTCTCCTTGTTCTAATATAAGTTTATTATAACTTGCATCAGCATGATCGGTTTTTACTGTGATTAAAAAAGGAAGCACTCTAACTGTTTTTATACTATGATCGGCTGTATTAACACCATGCCTTGCTTTAAAAGAAAGAACTTCATCTTCTCTCATATCAGGAGTAAGTAAATAATGTTTAAAATTTAAATCGTTTATATTTATAATATTTGGTTTAGGATTGTTATAAATTAAAGTAATATTGTTAATATCTTGTTTAGAACTCTTAGCATAATAATTTATACCTTGGAGTTTTTTATAAGTAGAATTGCTTTTATCATAAAGTTCGCTATCATTAAAATAATGCTCTGGGATATTGAAATTTCGATTGTCTGTAGTATTTGCTTGAGTGGCTGCAAAAGCGTTGATGCTTAAGAAGGTAACAATAGAAAGTCTAAAACAAAATTTCTCTATACCCCCCCCCGTGAAGTTAAAAAGCTTAATAGCTGGCATAGATGTCCTTG